>JAUSKV010000010.1 GCA_030646745.1 Sulfurimonas sp.
TCAGTCTATCCCATCCAAAAAAGCGGAACCGTTTAAAATGTGGTTAGCCAAGGTAGGCTATGAACGAATCCAAGAGATAGAAAATCCAGAACTCGCACAAGAGAGGATGAAAACTCTTTATGAACAAAAAGGGTATCCCAAAGATTGGATAGACAAACGGCTTCGTGGGATAGCTATTCGCCAAAATCTTACCGATGAGTGGAAAGAAAGAGGCATATCCGAACATCGTGATTTTGCGATTTTAACGGCTGAAATCTCGAAAGCTACTTTCGGAATGACTCCAAGCGAATACAAAAACCACAAAAATTTACCGCAAAAATCAAATGCAAATCTTCGTGACCACATGGACGATTTGGAACTTATCTTTACTATGCTAGGAGAGAGAGTTACCACTGAAATTTCTAAAGAAGAAAAGCCTGATACATTTGATAAAAGTAAGAAGATAGCCGAGAGAGGCGGAAAAGTAGCTGGAAATGCAAGAGTACAAACAGAAAAAGAGCTAGGCAGACCCGTTAGTACAAACAAAAACTATTTGCAAAAAAAAGAGTCTCAGACACAAATAAATTTGCTAGAACTGGATGAAGACGATGAATGAATCAGAAACAAGAGCCGAACTTATTGACCCTAAACTCTTGGCATGTGGATGGGGTCTTGTTCCTGAGTCTAAAGTGCTTCGTGAGAGAGATGTTTGTAAAATTACCGATGGGCGTATTCAAGTTGGCGGAGGTCGTGCCAAAGCACTGATTGCTGATTATATTTTGGTTTATAAGGGCGTGAAACTCGCCGTTATTGAAGCAAAAAGCAGTGAACTTGAAGTGGGCGAAGGCGTTGCACAAGCTAAACTTTACGCACAAAAACTGCAACTTGAGACGACTTACTCCACAAACGGCAGAGAGATTTATAGCATTTGTCTCAAATCGGGCAAAGAAGAATTAGTAAAAAACTTTTTAACTCCCGACGCACTTTGGGAAAAAACCTACTCCGACCAAAACGAATGGAGAGATAAATTCAGCTCCATTCCTTACGAGGGCAAAAGCGGAACATGGCAACCTCGTTACTATCAAGAAATAGCTGTCAAAAACACCCTCGAAGCGGTCGCACAAAACAAAAAACGCATACTTCTCACTCTTGCAACAGGAACTGGAAAAACAGCTATCGCCTTTCAGATAGCATGGAAACTTTTTCATACACGATGGAATCTCAAAAGAGATGGCTTAAGACGACCCCGCATTTTATTTTTGGCAGATAGAAATATATTGGCAGACCAAGCATTTTCCTCTTTTATGGCATTTCCCGAAGATGCAATGGTTCGCATCAGTCCAAAAGAGATAAAAAAGAGTAAAAAAGTTCCTACAAACGGAAGTATCTTTTTTACTATTTTTCAGTCGTTTATGAGCGGAACAGATGATGGCGGTGCGAGTGAACCTTACTTTGGTGCGTATCCGCAAGATTATTTTGATTTTATTATTATTGATGAGTGCCACCGAGGCGGTGCGAATGATGAGGGGAATTGGAGAGCGATTTTAGAATACTTCTCACCTGCCGTTCAGCTAGGTTTGACAGCCACGCCAAAGAGAAAAGACAATGTCGATACTTACGCCTATTTCGGTGAACCGGTTTATGTTTACTCACTCAAAGAGGGAATCAACGACGGCTTTTTGACACCTTTTAAAGTAAAGCGAATTAAAACAACGCTCGATGACTATATTTTTACCAGTGATGACAACATTATTGAGGGCGAAATCGAAGAGGGGAAACTCTATAAAGAGGAAGATTTCAACAAAATCATTGAGATAAAAGCCAGAGAAGAGGAGCGGATTAAAATCTTTATGAATGAGGCAAATGAGAATGAAAAAACCATCATTTTTTGTGCCACACAAGAACATGCGGCTCTCGTTCGTGACATAGTAAACCAAAAAAAAAGCAGAGCAAAGATGCCAATTACTGCGTGAGAGTAACCGCAAATGACGGTGAAATAGGCGAGCAGTTTTTGCGAGAGTTTCAAGATAATGAAAAACTCATCCCAACTGTTTTAACCACTTCTCAAAAACTCTCAACAGGAGTAGATGCCAGAAATATCCGTAACATTGTTCTCATGCGACCTGTAAAACAGATGATAGAATTTAAACAGATAGTCGGGCGCGGAACAAGGTTATTTGATGGGAAAGAGTTTTTTACGATTTATGATTTTGTGGATGCGTATCAGAGATTTTTAGACCCTGAGTGGGATGGAGAGCCGATAGAAGCTGAACCAGTTGAGCCTAAAAAACCAAAAGAAGAGAAAGAGCCGACTGAACCAAAAGAGACAAAAGAACAGCGTGAAAAAAAACAAAAAGTAAAAATAAAACTTAGTAACGGAAAAGAGCTTGAGATACAACACATGATAGCCACCTCTTTTTGGAGTGCCGATGGCAAACCGATTTCGGCAGATGAGTTTTTGCACAATCTTTTTGGTGTGTTGCCTCACTTTTTTACGAGCGAAGAGGAACTCCGAACGCTCTGGAGTCATCCGCTTACACGAAAAACTTTACTCCAAAAACTAGACGAGGCGGGATTTGGTAAAGAAGAACTGAACACGCTCATCAAACTTGTAGATGCCCAGCAGAGTGATTTGTTTGATGTTTTGGAGTATATATTTAACAGCGATATAAAACCGATAAGCAGAGAAGCAAGAGTAAACAGTGCTAAAAAAACCATCTTTGCACTCCTTAACGACAAGCAAAAAGAGTTTATTGAGTTTGTATTGAGCCAGTATATAGAAATGGGCGTGGAAGAGTTGGCGCAAGAAAAACTCCCTGTCTTGCTTACAAACAAATATCAATCTTTAGAAGATGGTTTAGAAATTTTAGGCGATGTAGCAAGTATCAGCACACTCTTTATTGAGTTTCAAAAATATCTGTATATGCAAAAAGTGGCATAATTTCAGCAGAAACTACACAAAAAGTAAAAATAAAACTTAGTAACGGCAAAGAGCTTGAGATACAACACATGGTAGCCACCTCTTTTTGGAGTGCCGATAGCAAACCGATTTCAGCAGATTTCAGAGAAAGGGCACGCTTTTCACTACACAAATATTGTAGATGAAAAAGAGGGTGTGGACAAACTCTCGAAAATTGAGAGTGGCGATGGGAAAATCGGAAGCTGGCAAAAAGAGAGAGTTTTTGGAACCTATCTTCATACCATGTTCAGAAACAACAAGGAGATAATTAATGCGCTATTCTAAATTTTCAAAACAAAAATTATAGGATTGGTTCGGGTTAAAAAGTTATAGATGCCATTCCATCCAGGAGAAGATGGAATGAAAAAAGAAAATTGAATGAAAAAAAAAGTTTTTAACTTGAGAAAATTGAAAAAGTTTATCAAAGACTTTTTCAATTTTAGATTCGATTTCTCCGGTAAACTAGAGCTTAACCGATTTAGAATGCAGCAAACAACATGAGAGTTGTGAGTTGGTCTCCATTTCCTGTTGAACTGCTAATTCCATCCCCTGAAAGAAACTCTTGATTGAGTTGCAATTGCACATTCTTCACAATTTGATAAGAGCCACCCACCAAGAGTGCATTATCTGCACTATTTGTTGCCTTACCGTTATCACCGTTGCGATATCCTAATGTTACAGTCGCTTTGCTTGGCATTACCCCTAACTCAGCTAAAAGAGTAGTGGCACTTTTCGCATGGTCGGTGCTTGAATTAAACAAATTAACACTTCCTGTAGATGAAGCATCCGCTTGAGCATGTGTGAAATAAATACCAAGCGGCAGAGTCGCTACACTGCCTTGCGCTTGTGCATCTAAAGACCAAGCTTTAGTGTCTACATCCTCACCCGTTTTGGCTACAGCCGAATCCTGCGTTGCTTTTCCTGTCCATAATTGTAATCCCAGACCCAAATCCCAAGCTCCAACTGTTGGTGTAATAGCTGCTCTAAGATAGGTTGCCGATGGAGTGCCATCTGTTGTGCTAGTTACAGAACGCGGTGACCATTTGCTGATGTTAGCAAAGAAAAGTGAGTTACTTGCAACAATTGCAGCTCCCTCAGCGGCATTTGCTGTATTGATATATTGTTGCGCAGAAAATGTTTTACGAGCTTCAACAGCGCGTTGTCCGCGAACTGCACCGGTATTTAAAAGTTCAAAGCCGTATGCAACACCTTGCGTAACAGTAGTAAAAGGAATTACACCAATATTAATACCTGATACATTATAAATAAACGGTATTTTTGCGCCTTCCATAACACTTTCGCCACCATTATTTAAATTTATATCCGCTATAAAACCAATGTTTTCACTTATGCGCCCACCGAGCTGTAAAAGGAATTCATCTGGAAATTGAAGTTGACCATCATTTGTATTATCATTCTTAGTGGTAGTAGCCGGTCCATTAGACTTTTGGTAACGAATTTTTGTTGTTAGACCCACATTAAGAACTTCCGGGATAGAGAGTCCATCTCCATCTATAAGACCCTGTTTGCCCATCATAGTGTAACCACCTGATTTAAAAGCTCGACCTGTTTCATTCAGTAGTGGATAGTGTTGAAAGTGACACGATGTACAAGACATCCCTGTTTGTCGTGCAAAAGCTGCCATTGCTTCACTTGGTGTAGCAACAAAAAATGTTGCAAAAGCAGCGACCGCTGCTAAGACGGGTTTAAATTGTATTTTCATATTTTTATTCTCCATTTGTAAAAATTTTGTTATGTAAATCATTATGAATTACATCTATTTGTATATAAAACTTCATTTTAACTATTGTTGTTTTTTCATATCTTTCTCTCCTCCCCTTTTTTTGTGCAACAACAGTACACCAAGATAATGAAGATTTAATGAAGATTTAATGAAGATTTGTGAAGATTTGTTAAGAGTACTCACTTGTATCTAAATGATTTTAATTTATTAAAAATATAAGTTCATTTTTTGATAGAATAACAATCTTTTTGATGAAAATAATAATAACGGATAAATATGTGGAAACAATGTGTATGGCTCTTGTTGCTTTTAATTATCAATAAAGGCACAAAATGAGTTACCAATCCTGGTTTGTCCAACATGCACAAAAGCATAAAATAATCGTAGAAAAACTCTTGGAGCAAGAAAAAACAGAAGATACAATCATCGACTATTTTGATTTTGAGAATATGGTCAAAAATGAGCCCGATTTTTGCCCTTTGTACAAGGATAACAAAAAGTGCCATGAAATGGAGGAGCTAAACTGCTATCTTTGCGCCTGTCCTAACTTTTGTTTTAAAGATGAGGGGATTAAAAAAGTAAAAAAGAAAGTGCAGTACAGTTTCTGTTCCATAGAGTCAAAAGATGGGAAACAAGGCGAATACGGAGATAAAATCCACCAAGACTGCTCTAAATGCAGAGTTCCGCATTTCAAAAATTATGTTACTAAACATTTTGATTTAGATTGGAAAAAGATTATGCAAAAGTGCAGTTTATAAATGGGCGTGAAAACTGCAATTTCTCTTGATGAGCTGAATGAGTTGTTTGATTCATACAGATTCACCTCTTTAGTAGAGACAACTTCTGGGATTATTGACACCACCTATATAGTTTTTGCAAAAGACAAAAGCTACATTTTAAAAAAGTATGAAAGAGCTATTTCACAGAAAATAGAAGAGGATAGTAATCTTTTAGATGTGCTGAAATCTTGCGGACTTAATGTGCCAAAGTGTATAGAAAGCTCTCATAACTGGTATCTTTACGAAAAGCTAGAAGGGTTACAACCAACGCACATAAAAAGTTATCACATTCAAGCTTTGGCAAGATTTTTGGCAAAACTTCATCAACACACCTATAAAAAAGAGTCTCTTCAAAATGTGATAGAGCAAGATGAAATATCATCACACCTTAACTACGCAAAAGCCAACTTCTTTAGTTACTACAAAAAACTTCAGTTTTTAAAAAAACAGAACCAAAAAAGTGACGGAATTATTCACGGCGATATTTTCAAAGACAATACAGTTTTTAATGGCACTAAAATCGGAGTTTTTGACTTTATAGACTCCGCATGCGGCAATTTTGCTTTTGACGCAGCTGTTGCTCTCGTGGGGTTTGATGCCAAAAAGCATAAGGGCTCTTTTGTAAACCTCTTTCTCAATACTTACAACCAAAATGCACCGAGAAAACTCTCAAAAACAGAGCTGCTAGAGTCCATAGAGACAGCGTGCGGATTTTACGCACTCAAGCGAATAGTAAACTTCAAAAACACAAAAACAGCGAAGGAGCTGCTCAAATGAAACATGGCGCAGGCATATACAAAGCAGCAAAAAAACTGGGCTGCGAAGCGGATGAAATCATAGACTTCTCTTCAAACATAAATAGCTATAACCCTGATATTAACATAACACTAACAGATGCAATGCTAGTAAAATATGCCGACAGCTCCTACTCAGAGCTAAAAAAAACCATCGCCAAAAAGTATCAAATCAAGAAAAAGCAGATGGCTCTTTACAACGGTGCAACCTCTGCTATCTTTGAACTTTTTAAAAACCTAAAAGAAGAAAGGGTTTATCTCTATGCGCCTCTTTATGGCGAGTATGAAAAAGCAGCAAGGCAAGAGAAGAAAAAAATAATCAAAATCAACCGCTTTGAGAACCTCTATAAAAAACCAAAATATGAGTCCATAGTTGTCTTCGTAAATCCATCCACTCCTGATGGTAAATATTACAACTTAGAGAAGCTTTTTAGCATCTGGAAAGAGCAAAACTGCACTGTTATTTTGGATGAGTCTTTTTTGGAATTTGAAAGCCTAATCTCTTTGAGAAATCAAATCAATTATTATAAAAAACTATACATTATCCAATCCTTTTCTAAATTTAATGCATGTGCAGGTGTGAGAATCGGAGCGATTTTCTCTGACTTTTCAAATATTGAGAAATTAAAAACTCCGCTATGGAATCTCTCCTCTTTTGATGCTCAGTTTTTAACGCAGAGACTCCAAGACAAAGATTTTGCAGAGAAGAGTAAAAAGCTACATAAGCACTATAAAGAGGAACTTTTTAACATTTTAGAAAACTCAAAACTCTTTTGCAAAATATACAAAAGTGATTCAAATTTTTTCCTCACAAAATCAGAGAGAGCCGATGAAATTTTTAAGCATCTTTTAGAGAATAAAATCTTAGTAAGAACATGCGGAAGTTTTGACTTCTTAGATAACAGCTATCTTCGCTTTGCGGTTAAAGAGAGTAATGCGCATAGCAGACTGGCAGAGGTTTTTAAAGAGTTTGGATAGAATATTTATATCAAAATCCTAAAGGTACTCAAAATGACAAAAAAACTATTACTTCTACTAGATAGGCTTTTCATTTTATGTATAAACTATATAAACACATGCCATATATATATTATTAACAAATATCAAGAAGATAAACAAAACAAATATCAATATTTGATACCTACTGATGGAGCTGACAAAGATGGTAAATATTCAGAAGCTCTTTTTGAAGCATTAGAAAATAACAAAGTAAGAAATATTGCTGTTTCAGGTTCGTATGGTTCTGGAAAAAGTAGTTTTTTACGAACTTTTGAAAATAATCATATTCAATGGAAATTTTTAGATATATCATTAGCTTCATTTAAAAGTGATAAGCAACCTGATGACTCACTCATCGAGAAAGGTATATTACAGCAAATGTTCTATAAAGTAAAAAGTTCAAGCATTCCACAATCTCGCTTCAAACGGCTAAATCCTATAAAAATATCAACTGTATTTTTAATTTTTTTATCAATACTATCTTTTTTGTTATATTTTGATTCAAGCTTATTTGGTAATCTTTATTTCCCAAAAGATTTTATGTTTATCCCTGCATCCATTATCTTGATTACTCTATTTTACTTTATTAAATTATCACTCAAAAATTTCAGCTCCATCAGTCTTGAAAAAATTAATCTAAATAGCTTAGAAATTAAATCAAACGAAGAAAACAAAGAATCTATTTTAAACAGATACCTAGATGAAATACTCTATTTTTTTGAGGTTACAAATTACAATATTGTTGTATTCCAAGACCTAGATAGATTTGAAAGTTTAGAAATATTTACAAAACTTAGAGAATTAAACAATCTTATAAACAACTCTGAACAAGTCAATAAAAAACTTGTTTTTATCTATGCTATTAAAGATGACATGTTCAAAAATGAAACAAAAGATGATAACAACAATAGAACAAAATTTTTTGATTTTATGATACCTATAATACCATATATCAATTCATCCAACTCCTACGAAAAACTCTTAGAATTATTTGAAAATGAGAATATAGAAGATGATTTCTTGCGTGATATTTCTTTATATATTGAAGATATGCGATTGCTAAACAATATCTACAATGAGTATAAAATTTATGATTTAAAAATAGGGAATAAATTAAATAAAACTAAACTATTAGCCATCATAGTCTATAAAAATTTTCATCCATCAGATTTTGTAGCACTGCACAAAAATCAAGGCATGGTTTATGATGTATTCAATAACAAAGCAAAATATATCAGCACTCTTATAAAAGATTTGGATTTAGAAATTGAGACAAATAAAACTAATATCAAAAATATTGGAGAAGAACGACAAACTGATATAGAAGAGTTAAGAATGATTTATCTTTACAAAATTGTACAAAAATTAACGAGAGTTACTACTCACCTCTATCTTGATAATAAAAGTATCCCTCTATCTAATGCTACAGAAGATAAAAACTTTGAATTACTTAGAACTTCAGGAACAATTAAATATGATCAATGGAGTGGAAATGTAAATTTTACAAATATTGAAAATGAAATAGATAAAGATAATACTTACCCGCAAAGAGAGGCACGTATCAATAAGAAGTTAGATAAAATAATGAACAAGCTAAAACAAGATATTGAAACTATTCAAAGCAAAAAAGCTTTCATTAAATCATATTCAATTAGAGAAATAGTTCATAGCACCGCTCACAATAGTGTGTTCTCAGGAGATATTGGAAATCAACACTTACTGAAATACTTAATCAAAGAAGGCTATATAAATGAAGACTATTATATATATATTTCTTACTTTCATGAAAACAGCATTACGGAAAAAGATAGAGAGTTTTTACTTAGTATTAAAAATGAAGAGCCATTAGATTTTAGTTTTACTCTGAACAACATTGAACAATTAATTAAAATGATTAGACCTAGAGAATTTGATTCTAAAGCAGTGATGAATTTTCATATTCTTACTTTTATGTTCCAAAACAATATAAAAGATGAAAGTTTTCAAATGCTGTTGAAGAACTTGTCCGATGGAAGCAAAGAGTCTAAAAGGTTTATTTTTTCATATATTGATGTTTCAACAGAACAAAAATCTTTTATTAAAAATATCACAAAAACTTGGATTGATTTTTGGACATACATAGATGAAGAAAGTGATTTTACTGAAGATAAAAAATATAATTATTTACGCTTAATTTTAAATTATGCTGATATTGATGACATTATGAAAATTGCTGAAAACAGCAGTTTAAAAGAGTACATAAGTAATCAAGAGAATTTATATCCAATAGATGAAACTGAAAAATATGAGGAAATCATTAAAAGGTTAAATATAAAATTTAAATATTTTGAGAACTTAGGCATCAGTGAACCGTTGTTTAATTATATATACAACAATCATTGCTATCAACTTCATGAAAAAATGATAAATAAAATGGCTATTCTAAAAGGAAAGCCACAAGACATAATTAATGAAAATTTAAAAATTGCTCACTTTACAACATTGAAAAATGCAAATGTTACAATGTTAATAGAGTATATTTATACAAATATAAACGAGTATATTGAAAATGTATTTTTAAAAATTGAAACTAATACTCAAGAGTCTGAAGAAGTTATCATAGAATTATTAAATAATAAAAATATTATATTTAATAATAAAGTATCCATAGTTGAGAAAGAAGAGACTAAAATAAAAGATATTTCTAAAATTACAGAAGATATGTCTATATGGATAGATATTATTAAAAATAATAAGATTGAATCAAATTGGGATAACCTCCTATCTTATTATCAAGAGGTAAGTGAACTTAGCAGTATAATGATTAATTTTATAAATCAAGAAAAAAACTATAAAGAAATATCAAAAAACAAAATGAGTAAGAGAAAAATATTTGCTGAGAAATTAGTAGAAAAATTTTCTGAAGAAATACTCTTGTCCAATGATATTTCAGACGAAGCCTATTCACTTTTACTAAAAGATATATGGTTCGCGAAATATCCTGAGTTAAATGTTGAACACTTGTCTTCTAAAAAAATTGATATCCTTTTAGAAAATGTAAAAATGGCTCTTACTAAAGCAAATATTGACATTTTAAAAGAACATTTCAAAGATAAGCATATTACTTTAATAGAAAATTTCAAAGATGAATTCTTGGAAGAATTTGATGAGCTGCTATTGGGTAGTAGTGATTATGAAAAGCTATTAAAATCTTCAAAACTATCTAAAGATGATAAATTGAATATTATAGAGAAGATAAGTTTATCACTCTATGATACCGATGAAGATTTAGTTCATACTGTAATTGGCTTGTATATTGAGAATAATACAAAAATAGAATTTAATATTTTTGACAAATTATTTGATAAAGCGAACCGCGAAGATGCATTAAAATTATTAACTCTGCAAATAAAATATTTAGAGATTGAAAATATTACTTCTTACTTAAAACAATTTGCAGAGCCTTATTGTGATATAGCAGACCTAGGTTCTAAACCTCTTAAGCTAGATAATAATGAAATTAATCTACAACTTATAAATGCTTTAAATGAAAAACATTATATTTCTTCTCGCACTGTAGAAAAAACAAAAATTAAAGTCAATAGAAAAAGAGTTTAGAATGAAAGAGTTCATCCCAAAAAATCTACCCCTACAACAAACCATAGAAACAACAAAAGTTCTAAAAAAAACCATCTCTGCGAACAGAGCTTTGGCAAAACTGAACGGTGTTGCTAAAATCATTCCTAATCAAGCGATTTTAATAAACTCTTTGGTTTTGCAAGAGGCGAAGGATAGTAGTGCGATTGAAAATATTATCACTACGCATGATGAGCTTTACCTTGCAAGTGTGGACATGTCGAATGTTTCAAATGAAGCTAAAGAGGTGCATCACTATTCTAAAGCACTTCTTATGGGTTTTGATTTGGTAAAGAACAATCAACTTTTGCTTAAAAAGTACATTGTTGCAATGCAAGAAGAACTTGAACAAAATGATGCCGGTGTGAGAAAACAGAGCGGCACGAACCTCAAAAATGCACAGACAGGCGAAGTGATTTTTACTCCGCCACAAGAGTATGAGACGATTCAAAATCTTTTAGATAATCTTGAGAAGTATATCAACGAGCCAAATGAAAATGACCCGCTTGTGAACATGGCGATTATTCACTATCAGTTTGAGACTATCCACCCTTTTTATGATGGAAACGGAAGAACGGGTAGGATTATCAATATTTTGTATCTTATTTTGAAAGAGTTGCTGGATATTCCTATTCTTTATCTCAGCCGTTATATCATCAAAAATAAGAGTGATTATTATAGACTGCTTCAAGAGGTTAGAACAAAAGATTCACTAGAAGAGTGGATTTTATATATGCTTGACGGGGTTGAGCAGACTTCGATTGAGACCATAGAATTAATAGAAAATATATACAAACTCATGGAAGAGACGGCAAGTGAAGTAAAAGAGAAATTGCCTAAAATGTATAGTAAAGATTTGATTGAGATTTTATTTATGCATCCTTACACAAAGATAGATTTTTTAGTTGAACGGTTAAGTATCACAAGACAAACAGCATCAAAGTATCTCAAAGAATTAGAAGAGCTTAAAATTATGAAAAGTATTCAAATAAAAAATAGCAAATATTTTATTAACACTCAACTATTTGCTATGTTACAAAAAGGTATATAATTAAACATAAACTCAGACCTATGTTAAAAAAACCAAGAAAACTCGACACATCTTCAATCTATGTTAAAAAAATAGATAAATATTAACATAGATATAAAAAAGGCAAAAAACAATGAACTCCCTCAGCATATTCGGCACAAGCTCTGACGCGGGTAAGTCAACTCTTAGTTTTGCCATCACCTATCTCTTGCATCACCGCGGTATAAAAGTTGCTCCTTTTAAGGCACAGAATGTCTCAAACAACTCTAAAGTTTGTGATGACGGCGGTGAGATTGCTATTCCTCAGCACTATGCGGCGGAGGCTATCGGGATTAAAACCTCTCACTTTATGAATCCTATTCTTCTGAAATCCGGCTCCAAAAACTCTGCGCACCTTATTATAAACGGAGAGAGTGTCGGAGAGAAGGATGTTTGGAGTTATTACAGAGATATTGATACGCTCAAGCCGCATGCCAAAAAGGCTTTTAAAAAGCTTCTTAAAGAGTATGAGTGTATCGTGGCTGAGGGTGCCGGAAGCCCCGTTGAGCTGAACCTGATGAGCAAAGATTTATCAAACATTTACATCGCTGACGAGTTCAACACCAAGATTATTTTAGTTGCAGATATTGAGCGGGGTGGAGTTTTTGCCTCCATCTACGGGGTTTATAACCTGCTTCCAAAAAAACTCAGAAACAATGTTATCGGGGTGATTGTAAACAAATTTCGTGGAGACATGCGCCTTTTTGATGAGGGTGTGCAAATTATAGAGGAGAGATTTGGCATCAAAGTGCTTGGAGTTGTGCCGTTTAAACCCTTTAACTTAGGTTTTGAAGACAGCGCATCTATTATGAATTATGTTCAAGAGCTTAGCAAAAGCATCATCAAAGTAGGCGTTATCAAACTCCCGCATATCAGTAACTTTACCGATTTTGAGCCGCTTGTAGCAGACAGTGAAATAGAACTCTCCTTTATTTCAAGCCCGAGTGAGATTGCCTCATGTCAAGTAGTTGTTATTCCCGGAAGCAAAAGAGTGGTTGATGATTTGCTATGGCTGAGAGAACGGGGATTTGAGGAAAAGCTCAGTTCAAAAGAGCAGAAAGTAGTCGCCATATGCGGCGGATATGAGATGATGTTTGAGTCTATCTTAGACCCTTGGCATGTGGAGTCTGAAGAGATAGAGACAAAAGGTTTTGGGCGGATAAAAGGTGATGTGGTTTTTGAAAAAGAGAAGATTGTAAAAAAGGGAAAATACAACCTTTTCGGTGCCATGGTCGAAGGGTATGAGATACATAACGGTGTTGCAAAAAAGAGAGCCAAAAAGAAAAAAAATCTCTACGGAACATTTGTTCATGGACTTTTTGAGAGCGATGCGTTAAGATATAATATGTTTAATGCTATTGACAAGCGCTACTCCGGCTATAATTTTGGGGAGTATAAAGCCAAATCAATAGAGCAGTTCACAAGACATATCGAAGAGCATGTTGACATAAATTTTATACAAAGAGCACTTAATGAGTAATATTTTAATAACGCTGTTTGCCTATCTGATAGACAGAGTTTTTGGCGAGTTTAGTTTTTTCAACAAGAGAACATTTAAACACCCTGTAGTGGTTATCGGCGACATGGTTACCTATTTTGAAGATAGATTCTATCAAAACTCTGTTTTGCGGGGTTTCTTTCTTGTCTCTTTTGTTATAACAATCACAGGGACAATCGCCTTGATTGTAGATCATTTTTTGGCCGAATTCCACGCACTTTTGTACATAATCGCATCATCATTTATAGCTTCCATGTTTATCGCGCACAAGATGCTCTATGACTCTGTAAAAGGTGTCTTAACATCTGAAAATAAAAAAGAGGCTATCTCTCAGCTTGTAAGCCGCGATGTGGATAAGATGAGCGAGAGCGACATATACAAGGCAAGCATAGAAACTTATGCGGAAAATCTTAGCGACGGAGTTATCGCTCCGCTTTTTTATCTTCTGCTTTTTGGACTTGTGGGGGCTGCTCTTTATAAGGCGATAAACACGATGGATTCGATGGTGGGTTACAGAAATGAAAGGTATGAGAAGTATGGAAAAGTTGCCGCTATCCTTGACGACATTGCAAACTTTCTCCCGTCTCGAATAACCGCTCTTTTAATTATGCTGCTCTCAAAACAAAAAAATAACTTCTCATTTTATGAAGATGCCAAAAAACATGACAGCCCGAACGCCGGATATCCGATAACTGCTATGGCTCAGGCTCTAGGACTAAAACTGGGCGGCTCAACCTACTACTTTGGTAAATTAAAAGAAAAAGCCACCTTTGGAGAGGGCGAAGAAGAGATTACAAGAGAAGATGTCGAGCGTGCTTTAGAGTTTAGAAGTAAAATAGATTTTGCACTTTTAGTTTCACTCACTCTTCTTTATCTATTGCTGAAGCTGTAGTCGCTACAACTCTATTTCTGCCAGCCTGTTTTGCCTCATAAAGAAGCTCATCTGCCTCTTTATAAAGCTCTTCTAAATCTTCAACAGCGTTGGCATTTTTAACAACCAAGCCAAAGGATGCGGTTAAATATTTGCTTGTACTGTTTTTTTTATGTTCTATATGTAAATTTTCAATATTTTCTTTTATACTGTTGATAAGCTCTTTAGCCTCTTGCGCACTTAAACCTTTAAACAGGAGTCCGAACTCTTCACCGCCAAGCCTGAAACAGTAATCATCGGCTCTATGCAAAGACTCTTGTATCGCTTTTGCAATGCTCTTGAGAGCCTCATCGCCGTGAACATGCCCATAAGTATCATTGTACTG
>JAUSKV010000011.1 GCA_030646745.1 Sulfurimonas sp.
TGAGGTAGAGTGCTTTTTTGATAATGTTATGCACCAAAATTTCAGCATTCGAGCGGTCTTGCAGGTCAATATAACCCAAATCAAATAGAGTTAAAATCGATTCCATGTGGTCAAGTGCATCATGCAGATACTCTATACAATTTTTGTTATTGAGGAGTTTATTAAGGTCAACAAGCTCATTGATAAGAGGTGGGTTTACTTTTTTAAAGTTGATAAGTTTCTCTTGATAATCTTGCGTAAATAGCTCCAAAACCGGAGTGATTAAAACGGCATGCGAAGCAACAATAAATCTTCCTGACTCTGTGAAGATATTAGGGTGCTGTACTTTTTTGGCATCCATAATCTCTTTAAGTAAGAAAACAACACTGCTTGAAAACTCTTCAACAGAGTAGTTGCGAGATTTTGAGTGGGTGTGCTGATTATATTCGACCGCTAAACCACCACCGATATTAATACTGTCAAGTGACTCAGCTCCCATTTTTTTGAGTTCAGCATAGATGTTTCCGGCTTCACGCAAAGCACGTTTAAGTGGTGCTATGTCTGACATTTGAGAACCTATATGAAAGTGAATCATGCTTAAGTGTTGAAGCAGATTATCTTCTCGGAGAAGTTTAATTGCTTCTATTATTTCTGTAGATGTAAGACCGAATTTTGCGTCCATTCCTCCACTTTTTGCCCATATACCGCTTCCTGCACTATGAAGCCTTACTCTAATTCCTATGTGAGGAACTTTGAGATTACACTCTTTTGCTACTTCTATAATGGTTTCGAGTTCACCAAGACCTTCGATTGTGATAGTGATGTTATGTCCGCTTTGCGCTGCGATGAACCCAAGAGTAATCATCTCTTTATCTTTAAAACCATTGACGGTAATATTTGCACCTGTCGGTGTTTTACTCATGGCTAAAATAAGTTCCGCTTTAGAACCGGCTTCAAGACCATAATTAAACTGCGCGCCTTGCGATGTTATCGCTTCTACTGCATGCGGAAACTGATTTACTTTGAGAGGAAAGACAGCACTAAATTTTCCTTCATAGTTATTTTCTGTCATTGCCTTATCAAAGTATGAGTACAAACTTTTAATCTGTTTTTTGATAAGATGTGGAAACCTCAATAAAATAGGACCTCTCACATCATTTGAACGAATCTCTTCTATGATTTGTAAAAGAGAGGGCATACTTTTATAGTTTAACTTTAACTGC
Source organism: Sulfurimonas sp. (assembly GCA_030646745.1). Classification (GTDB taxonomy): domain Bacteria; phylum Campylobacterota; class Campylobacteria; order Campylobacterales; family Sulfurimonadaceae; genus Sulfurimonas. The sequence continues at coordinate 1,203 of JAUSKV010000011.1, forward strand.
CCATCCTCAACTATAAAGTTGTTATTAGACCAAATATCAAGACCAAAATTATTCATTTATATTTTCCTACTTTATAAAGTTTTGATGAAATATCTTTCATCGTTAATCTCTCTTGTTTCAACTCAGAACTCTTCTATGGAGAGTGTCTGTTCTGTTTTGTTTTCCAAATCTTTTATCCAAATCGTTTGATTTTCCATCTCATTTGTTCCAATAACACAACAGAATCTCGCATTTACTTTATCTGCACCTTTGAGGTGATTTTTAAGATTTTTTGCTTTGTAGTCTATAGTTGTTTTATCTGTTTTTCTCTTTTTATGAGCCAAACTCATCACCAAGTCAACAGCCTCGTCATCCATCGCACCCATGTAGTAACCTTCTCGCTTAGACTCCGGCATCTGAATTAACTCCATAAGCCTCTCAATTCCCATGGCAAAACCAACCGCGGGAGTAGGGCGACCGTCTAAAAATTCTATGAGCCTGTCATACCTTCCGCCGCCGGCAATAGCACTTTGAGACCCTATTTCGTCGCTTACAAATTCAAAAGCAGTTTTTGAGTAGTAGTCAAGCCCGCGAACGAGATTTGTATTTATTTCATACGCTATGCTGTTGTCATCAAGAACTTTTTTGAGTATATCAAAATCATCTTTACATCCAGAGCATAAATTATTGATGAGTTTTGGAGCCTTTTCATATAACTCTTGACATGTTGGATTTTTGCAATCAAGCACACGAATAGGGTTTGTAGCAACTCTTCTGACGCAATCTTCGCAAATCTTATCTTCTATGTTTTTAACAAAATTGATTAAATTTTCTCTGTATGGAGGCATGCAGTTTAAGTCGCCAAGAGAGTTTAGCTGAAGTCTATAACCAATTCCGCATGCCGATAAAATATCTGCTACCATCATAATCATGCTCGCATCTTCATAAACGCTATCCACCCCAAAGCTCTCAACGCCAAACTGGTGAAACTGTCTTAGGCGACCCTTTTGAGGTCTCTCGTAACGAAACATCGCCCCATGATAAAAAAATCTGTGAATGCCGCCCGCTTTGTCTAACTTCTTCTGAATAAAAGCACGAACAACCCCTGCAGTTCCCTCAGGGCGAAGACAAACATCGTTCTCGCCCTTATCGATAAACTGATACATCTCTTTTGAGACAATATCGCTAGACTCACCGACAGAGCGTTTAAAAAGGGCTGTTTCTTCTAAAAGAGGCGTCTGTATAAAATGAAAACCGTAATTTTGGGCTATCTTTGTAGCGGTGTTTATAAAGTATGTAAACCTCTCATAATCCTCTTCTAAAATATCGTTCATTCCTCGTAGCGAACTAATCATCAGCTTCCTTACTATTTCTATATTTTATGCATGTTTTTTTTGAAGCGAAAGGATACCATTTTTATCTTTTATTTAATTGACACAGGGTTACGCTTTCATTACAAAAGTGCATATTATGAATTGATACTCTTTAATATCTCTTGAGTTATCTCATCTATTGTTTTGGTTGCATCTATCTCTACAAGCTCCAGTCCAAGAAGCTTTGAGGCTTCAACTATCGCATCCTGAATTTTTAGAAGATACTCGGAACCTCTTAGCTCAATTCCATCCAACTCTTTTTGAGAGAGTCTGAATTCAAGCTCCTCTTTTGTCAGTTTTAATAAAAAAACTTTTTCGGGATAGATACCATTTGTAGCAAATCTATTAAGATGGAGAATAGCTGTTTGGCTTATTTCACCCTGAATTAAAGCATAAGCTACACCGCTTACAACACTTCTGTCTGAGATAATCATCTTCTCCAAATTTGGCTCGATAACCTCTTTTATATGCTCGGCACGGTCAGCCAAAAAGAGTAGAAATTCTGCTTTTTTACTCTGTGCTTTTGTGCTTAAAACCATCTCTCGTATCTCTTTTCCGATAACCGTACCCCCCGGTTCTTTGGTGATGATAGCATATGGAAATGCTTGTGAGAGTTTTGCAATTTGCGTGCTTTTACCGGCGGTATCAATCCCTTCTATCGTAATATACATGCACTCATACCCCCGATGATTTTTTGCACCTCTTTTGGAAGAAGGTGCTCTGTTTTTCCGTTTAACTTGAGCAGGTTTCTCACTATGGAAGAGCTTATAAAAGCATGTTGCAATTTTGGCATCAAATAGACTGTTTCTATAGTATCATCAAGCGAATTATTGAGGTATCCTAGTTGCAGTTCGTACTCAAAGTCGCTGAGCGCCCGAAGCCCTCTGATTAAAATAGTCGCATTATTTGCACGAGCCAAATCCACCGTAAGATTATTAAATCCGACAACTCTTACATTTTGCAGATTTTTTACAGCTTCTTTTGTCATCTCTATTCGCTCATCAAGCGTAAACATCGGCTTTTTGTCTGTTGAGATTGCCACTGCAATTATTACTTCATCAAAAAGATTTAAAGCTCTCTCGATTATGTCAAAATGTCCGTTTGTGATAGGGTCAAAAGTCCCTGGGTAGAGTGCGATTTTTTTCATTTTATTCCCATCTTTTGTAAAGGTTGTTTTCTATGCCAAGTAAATCAAACCATTTGCCGATAATAAAGTTTTCCATCTCTTCAAGTGTGAGTTGTTCTGAGTAGTATGCCATGACGGGAGGCGCTATTATGACTCCCAACGAGGCTAGTTTGTGCATGTTCTCTAAAGCAATAGCAGAGAAGGGCATCTCCCTCGGAGCTAAAATAAGTTTTTTATGCTCTTTTATCATGACAGCTGCACATCGTGTCACAAGATTATCGGAGATTCCACATGCTATCTTTGCGAGGGTATTCATGCTGCACGGTGCGATTATCATGGCATCTGCTCCAAAAGAGCCGGAGGCGATGCTTGCAGATATATTTTCATTTTCATGTACGGTTACATTTGCTCTATTTTTTATCTCTTTGTCTAAAACTATTTGAGAGTTTTTAGACATTATGAAGTGTTTCTCAATGGATGCCGGAAGCAGTTCAAGTGTTTTTACTCCTAAGTTTACTCCGCTGGCACCGCTTGTTGCTACAACTATTTTACGATTTATCATCTTATCTCCACTCTATTTTGACCTATAACTCTTACTTTTAATTGTTTTCCATCACTTTTTTTAACGGTAATAATATCACCAAGTCTGCCATCTTTTAGAGCCTCTCCACTCAGTGAAATAGACACTTCTTCATCATCTATTTTTACACTCACGTTTTCACCTCTTTTTACCAAAATGACACTCTCAATATCTTTGAGTGTAATAATTTGATTCTCTCTTAGCTGATTTTTACTCTGGGAACCATTTAAATCACTCTCTCGTATAGGCATAAATCTGAATTTATCAAGAGGAATACTCTTTTTTATAGTGTTAAGAGTCGATAGCTCGGCTCCTTTTTCTATGGTTTTTCTTGTAAAATAGACGCTGACCTCTGCATCTATAACATAATCAAAAAAGATTTTTTTATTATTCTCTGTCCTTATGTAAATAATCCCTTTTTTTGAGAGGCTACTACTCTCCTTTATATTCACATCGTAGCTACTATCAAAAGATTTTACACTTCCTCGAGAATGTATAGAAATTTTATTTATTTTAATATCCTGATACGATTTTTCGTACAACTCTTTTATTGCTGATTCTATTTTAGTTCCCTCTTCCAATGGAATAGCAAATAGCTGTAAAGAGATGAACAGAGATAGGAGAATTTTTATAAACATTGAAACCACATTTAGAAAATTTTTTGTATTTTAACAAAGTTTACTAAAAGTAAGTAACTGACCTTATTCACTTTTAAAAAAAGTGCGTAAAATAACCTTGTAATTCTCGAAAAACAAAGTTTTTCGTAGCTTTAGGGGGTTGTAGGGACTTTAGTGCGTAACATCAATTAGTAACTCATTTATAATGATATTATGATAATATAATCTAATATTTTTAATCAGGAGAGAGATAGATGAGAAAAAGAACTAAAATTTTGGCAACCATTGGACCCGCCTCTGATTCACTTGAAGTAATTCAAAAGCTTATTCTAGCGGGTGTGAATGTATTTCGTTTAAATTTTTCACACGGAACACATGAATATCACTATGATGTTTTACAAAGAATTCGCCAAGCAGAAAAGAATACCGGACTGCTTATTGGAGTAATGCAAGATATAAGCGGACCAAAAATTCGCGTCGGCAGGATTGATGAGCCGTTTAAGCTAGCAGAAAACGACACTGTTGAGTTCGTTGCAGAAGAGATTGTAGGTGTTCAACTGAGTGAAAACAGTTATCGC
>JAUSKV010000022.1 GCA_030646745.1 Sulfurimonas sp.
ATGATGAGTATGTTTTAAATAGAGAAAAATTAATGAAGATAAAAATGCCTAATGAAAAAGGTTTTTATCCTGATATTGATGGTCCAAATGGAGTTGAGAATGTAAGAAAATTCTTCTCCGATCGTGCTAAAAACATTGGTGCTGGTAAGCGCTGTATGAAAGATTGTAAAGATTTAAGCGTTAAGGGAAATGAACCTACTGTAATGAAAATAGACAATGAAATTACAGATGTTGTGCCTCCATACACTACAGCTAGAGATTTACCACCTGAAGTAGAAAATAAGCTTGTATCAAAAGCTGAAAAAATGTATAATGATGCATGTAAGCTTTGCCACAGTAGTGATAAAATGGGTGCTCCAGTAGTCGGAGACGTAGAAGCATGGAACAAAGTTACACAAAAAGGTTTTGAAAAGGTTGTGCACAATGCAATCGATGGCGTAGGCGGAATGCCTCCTAAGGGTGGCTTTGAAAACTTTACAAATAGTGAAGTTCAAATGATAGTTGAATTTATGATAGACTCAAGCAAGAAAAAACACTAAACAAAAGGAAAATAAAATGGATAGAAGAAAATTTTTAGGCGTAAGTATTGCAGCAGCAGCTGCGCTTATTGCCCCAGTAACAGAGTTGAAAGCGGTAGATTTTAGAGCTACTTCACCAAAAGCATTTGCTGCAGAGCATGTTCCTGAAGCAATTAAAGAGATGTTCGGTGCAGCTGGATTAAAAGAAACAGATAAAATCAAGTTTACAGCACCAAAACTTGCTGAAAATGGTGGATCAATTCCACTTACAATTCAGAGTGATTTAGACCTTGAGTCAATCGCAATCTTCCAAGATGCAAACCCAAGAAGTACAACAGCTGTCTTTACGATTCCAAAGGATGCAATTATCGATTACGAATTTAGAATTAAATTGAGAAAAACAGCAGTAGTTACGATTGTAGCTAAAGGGAGAGATGGAGTATTATATACAACATCTAAAGAGATAGATGTTTCTATCGGCGGATGTGGTGGTTGATTTTATCTCCACCAATCACAACACAATATAAACAAAAACAAAACAAAATAAAATAAAAAGGCAATAAAATGGCAAATATGAAAATTAAAGCAAAAGAAAAAGATGGCGTTGTAGGTGTAAAAGCAATGTTTACAAGCTTAATGGCAGACAAAGAAGAAGCAGAAAAAAAGAAAATAACAGCAGAGTTTCTTACTCAAATTGTTGCAAAAAACAATGGAACTGTAGTGTTTGAAATAACAACAAGTGGCTTTATGTCTGAAAACCCTCTTTTTAAGTTTTCGTATAAAGGCAAAGCAGGCGATAAATTAGAAATAACAACAACAGATAACAGTGGAAAAACAGAGACAGAGACTGAAGCAGTTAAATAAGGATACTTATGAAAATTAAATTAATTCTTTTATTCTCAATATTGGCATTTGTTTTGTCAATGCCTTTTATATTTAATAAAAGCGTTACAATTACAGACCCGCACAAGCTTGATGCTGACGATAATTTTATAATTAATGAATGGGTTGAAGCACGTGAAAGCGCGGCTCCTGATTGGAATTATAACTTAAAGCCAGTACAAGTCAGTGATAGAGTCTGGTGTTTCTTTGGCGCATTAGAAATGCCAACGAAAGAAAATGCTGGGGATATGTCAAACAGTTGTTACATTAAAGGTGATGACAGTTGGATAGCATGGGATAGTGGTCCTTCATATAAATTTGCCGAACAGGCATATGCAGCTATGATTAAAATTGCAAATCTTCCTGTTAAAACAGTTATAGTGAGTCATGAACATGATGATCACTGGTTAGGAAATAACTATTATAAAGAAGTTCATGGCGCTAAAATTTTAGGTCCAAAATCTATAAATGTAAACTACTATGGTCCAAAAGATGTTAATGGAACCAAATATCCAGGTATGCAAACTAGAATGATTAAAACATTGTATCAAGATGCTCTTAGAAAAACAGAACTAGTGCCTGTTGATGAGTCATTCGAAGATACAACAAATTTTACTCTCTCTGGTGTAAATATGGAATATGTTCGCGTTGGATATGCACACTCTGAAGAAGATTGGTTCCTTTATTTGCCGGATGATAAAGTTGTTTTAGTTGCTGATGTTGTTATGAACGGAAGGGTTACTTCAAACAGAGATGGTATAGTTATCGGTCAAATTGAAGCACTTAGAGCGATAAAATCTAGAGATTGGAATCACTTAGTTCCAGGTCATGGTTTTATTACAGATAAAACAGCTGCTGATGAATCTGTTCAGTATTTTGATCTAACTAAGACGAGAGTTTTGCAAGCCATTGAAGATGGTGTAGCGGCAGATGATATTACAAAAACGGTTACCCTAGAAGAGTTTAGAGATAAAGATTTATATTATCTTCTTAGTCCAGGAAATGTGTTTAGAGCTTATGAAGAGCTTGAAATGTATGATCCAGATTCTGATGAGCCAGTAGTAGCGAAAAAAGCGAAAAAAGAAGATTAATCGAAATAAAGATGATTAAAGTTTTTATTTTATTAGTTTTTATTTTTACTATTAGTAGTGCTAATGACATTAAAATAGATACACTTTTTAGCGAAGCAGAAAGATCACATAAACATGTGTTGATTTTTCTGCATAAGCCAAATTGTGGATACTGTGAAAGAATGATAGATTTCACATTACAAAATGAAAAAATAGCACTTAAAATAAAAAAAGACTTTATTTTTGTAGATATTAATATTGCTGATACTGGAAAGGTTAGTTTTAATAACTTTGAAGGAAGCAAACGAGACTTTGCAAAATATTTAGGTTATGATTTTTACCCCAGCACTATATTTATAAACAGCAAAAAAGAAATAGTTTATTCACAACCGGGATATCAGGATGAAGATAAATATTTCAAGATTCTGAGCTATATAGATAGTCACTCTTATGAAGAGATGGGTATAGAAGAGTTTAAATAAACAAGGGTTTATATGTTAATAGTTGGAAAAGTTCTAGAACTGTTTTATTCTACAAATGATGGTAGAATAAACGTAACAGAGTTAGCTCTTGATAATAAGGGCGTTATAAAAGATAAATATTACAATAAAAACATACTAAGATCAGTTTTGATAACTTCGCAAGATAGTTATAGGTTGGCTAAGAAACATGGTATAAATGCACCATACAGTTCATTGGGTGAAAATATACTAATAGATTACAATCCATACTATTTAAAACCGGGCGCAAAAGTTATGATAGGTGAGCTTGTGCTAGAGATTAGTCAAAATTGTACGCTTTGCGAAAGTCTTGCTAAAGTAGATGCAAAATTACCAAATATACTTAAAGAAGACAGAGGAATATTTGCAAAGGTAATTAGCGGTGCAAATATTAAAAAAAATGATTCTGTTTATCTTTTAAATGAATAGTATTAGTTTCGTAATATCAAAAAAAGGAAAAGATATGAAGTCGATTATAAAAGGTTTAGTTGCGGTCCTCTTGCTTGTTACTGGAGTTACTGCAAGTGCAGCACAGGATATTCAGATTTACACTACTGATAATTCTAAGGGTAAAGTAACTGGAGCTACAATAGAAAAGACTTTTGCGGATGCAGGGTTTACTATTTCTGGAAACAATGATATGAATAAGGCTTTTGAATCAAAATTTCAAACAACAAATCACAAGATGTATCATCTTTTTACTCTTTATAAAAAAGATTTGGTTTTAGAGTTAGTTAAAGTATCTCCTAAGGCTGCACTATTTGCGCCTCTAAGTATGTCAATATACATGAAAAAAGATTCAAACGATATCTCAATTTCATCTCTATCGATAGATGGAATGGCAAAAATCACTGGTATATCTGCTAAAAATAAACATATGATAGAGTACAGCAAACTTGTTATTGACACTCTTGTAAAGGCTCTGCCAAATGGTCACTTTGAAAAAATAGCATATAAGCCCTTAAAAGCTAAAGGTGAATTAGTAACAACTTTCTCAACAGAGATGGAAGCTAAGGGTGATGCAGTTGGGGATGAGTTAGAGGGTCTTCAGACTGAGCTAGAGGGTTCACTAGAAACTGTTGGATTTGTTATAGCTGGATACAATAAACTTGGAGATGGGTTTAAAGAAGCAGGATATGACAAATATGATTTTTTTGATGCATACTCTATTTGTAAACTTCCGGTTATATTTGAAGTAGCAAAAAACCATCCTGAAGCTGGTGCATTTGCTCCTTGCACTTTCTACATGTATAAAGAAAAAGGTTCTTCAGTTGTAAATATGGCATATCCGTCTGTATATAACTGGATTAGCTCTTTAGCAATAGAAGACAAGCCATCTATAAAAGTACTCGAAGATGCTCAAGAACTTATGATAAAAGTAGTTAAAGAAGTAACAGAGTAATATAAAGTGAGGATGTCCCAATGGCTATATCAAGAAGAAAGGCTTTGCAACTTTCAGGTCTATTTGTCGCAACAACTGCAGTAAGTGGATATAGTGAAGCGGGTAAGCTAAAACCAAATCAAACACCTAAAACTAAATCAGCAGACAGTGCACCAATTGCGGATGCAAAAGGTCCTAGAGTTGTTGTTGTTGGTGGTGGATGGTCTGGATTATCAATTGCAAAATATACAAAAATATTTGCTCCAAATGCTGATGTAATTTTGGTTGAGCAAAGACATGAATTTATTTCTTGTCCACTGAGTAATTTATGGCTTGTAGATAAGATAAAGTTAGAATATTTAACGCATGATTATCTTCAGGCTGCAAGAGAGAATAACTATACATACTTTCATGCAACTGCTATTGGTTTAGATAGAAAAAATCGCCTTTTGCATACTAGTGATGGTGATATAAGTTTTGACTATCTGGTTTTTGCACCTGGTATTGATTATGACTACTCACGTTGGACAGATGATATAGCTTTTGAGACAAGACTAAGACAAGAGTATCCAGCTGGTTTTATTCCTGGGTCTGAGCATATTAGTCTAAGAAACAAGGTTTTAAACTTTAAAGGTGGAAACTTTATCCTGACTGTTCCAAGCGGAAATTATAGATGTCTTCCGGCACCGTATGAGAGAACTTGCGTTATCGCAGATTATTTTAAGCAAAAAGGGATAAAAGCCAAAGTTATATTGCTAGATGAAAATAATGCTATAACTATTAAGAAAAAAGGCTTTCAATCTGCTTTTGATGAACTCTATAGTGATTATGTTGACTATCGCCCTAACACGGTTATCAAAAAAATTGACCTAGACAAGAAAATAGTTGAAACTGAGTTTGAAGATATTCACTTCGAAGAAGCTGCATTTTATCCACATGTTAGAGGGGCTAAGATTTTAGAAAAAGTTGGTATTGCCAAAGATGGGCAAAATAAACTAGAAGGCAATATAAATCCTTTAACATACGAAGTAAAGGGTGAAAAAGATATATATGTGACTGGAGATTCTAGACCTATGGGCTTTTCTAAGTCAGGAAATACTTCAAACTCTGAAGGACACCACGTAGCTAAGTTAATAGCACAAAAGATTAATAAAACAGAAGAAATTAAATGGTATCCACCAACAACCACTTGTTTCTCTGCTGTTTCAATTAATCCTGAAAGAGCAATATACATTTATACTCAATATGCTTATAATAAAATGGACGATACATTTGATTTTGCATCAACGAGCAGTAGTGAAGACTGGAAAAAAGATGGAGTGGCTAATGCAAATTCCATTTATGCTTGGGCTAACACGCTGTATTCAGACATGTTTAATAAATAAAACAATTTAAAGAAAAGAGGAAAGAATGAATCAAATAAAAAATATTTTAGCTGTTATTGGTGGTGTGGTTATTGTAGGTATGCTTTTTGCATTTGTAAAGTTTGACTTAGGTACAAGAATGAGTCAAGCTTCAAAATTAGATCCTCAGGCAATGGGTGCTTATATGAAAATGGCTGATGGTGTTCTTACTACAGGCAACTCCGCAGAAGCTATGATTAGAAAAGTTAAAATAGATTCCGATGTTTCTACTGATGCAGTTGTGGAAGCCATGAAAAGTATAGCAACTGATGCAAACATGCTTCAAGTTGGAGATTCGCATATGGCGGAAGAGAAAGACCATGAGGGCAAAAGACAGAGATATATTAGAATTCTTCACTACTGTAGTCCTGGTATAGCAAAAACATTTATTGATTATTCAGTTGCATATGGTGCATTTATGCCTTGTAGAATTCTTATCGTTGAAGATGATAAAGGAGATAGATGGCTAGTTACAATGGCAATGGAACTTATGCTTTTTGGTGGACATACATTACCACCTGAAATGTTAGAAAAAGCCAACCATGTTAGATCAACTATGTATAAAATGATGGATTTAGGCGCTAAGGGCGAATTTTAAAATTATTCCTGTTGGCAATTTTATATAGCATGTGGATTTGCGATTATATTCGTAAACAACAGATGCTATAAAACTACACAAAGCATTGATTTGTACTAACAATTATGCGGGAACGTTTTTTTTTACTTTAGCTAATAACGTCTATTTTCATATGCCAAAAATAAATATTGGCATGTAAAAACTACTACTTCTCTTTTGGCTCAGCAGCAGATTTCGCAGATTTTATAGCACTCTCCAGAGCTGTTTTTGCTATTCCCCAAGCCTGTTTGCCCATTCTTTTTGCCTCTTGGGCTGTTTGCGATTTTAGAGCATTATCAGCTTTTCTGACAGCCGATTTAGCGAGAGCCGAGAATCTCTCTCTCATTATTTCTGCAGCCTCTTTTGAAATATGAACCAACTCTTCAAGATCATAGGACATATTTTGATTTATCTCTAAAAGTATTTTTTCAGTACTGGATAAACTCTGAGCGGCTTGCGTTTGAACGACTTGTGAAAAGAGAATGTCCGTTTGGTTTAAATCCTCGATTATCGTGTCGTAATCCTCGATTAAAATATGTTTCGCTTCGATTGGCATGTATGCAAGGCGTTTTTTAAATCTGTCAATAGAGCGAACAAGACCGCTTCTCATTCCTTTAAGCGTTGCATTTAGAATCTCCTCTGCCCTTGTAGGAGTCGCTTCTGCTACATCTATGGCCGATTGTAAAATAGTAGAGAGAATTTTTCTGATTCTAATTGTATTAAGGGAACCCTCTTTAATAGCTTCGAAAGTCAACTCCTTTATCATCTCCTCTGTTGCTTCCTTTATATCGCCGTCTGTATCTTTTTCAAGAGCAGTAATAATAGCAGATTCAACCATTTCACCAAGCAAATCAAACAAATCAATAGATTGTAGTTTAACCTGATGCAATTTTGATAAAATTTGAGTATCATCAGGATTAACTTGCATCTCCATGGCGTTAAAAACACGATATTTTAATTCTTGGAGTGCTTCGGATTTTCTGTCAAGATTCCGCTCAATCTGCTCTTTCTGGGCTAAAAGTATTTCAACTTCATCCTGAAGAGTTTTAGTTTCAATGTCCAAAATTGCAGTTGCCAATGTTTTTATTTCATGCAGATTAAGCTCATTCGCATCAACATTCCACTCTGTCACTAAATGTTTAACAATATCCTCTACTCTTTCATTCACAGTCGGAAGTTCTCTATTATATGAGTTTTTTAAGTCTCTCTGCAGTTTTTCTAAATCCATATCAATCTCCTTAATTTTATTCTATAAAATGAAGGAAACCTTCACTTTTTAATACGATAATGGAACAAGTCCCATTCTCTTCGCTTGGCACCGCTGAGACGACTAAAGTCAGAGTACCATTTTAATATTTTGGTGGCTTTTTAAAGCCTCATAAATAAAGTTTCTATCATCTTCATTATGGACAAGTAAATCAAGGTTCATGCTGATATATTTATTTGTTTTACTGGCATTTGAATGGGTTAAATTATGTTCCCGTCCCACTATAACCTCATGAATTGCCTTTTGAATAGTCTGTTTTTCATAACCTATAAGTTTATAAGACCAAGTACATGGGTAAGTTAATTCTAGTTTCTGTACACTATCGTTGATAATCTCCACTTTTGCCTCCTGATTTAGTTTCAAGTTGTACATTTCTAATAATCATGCTCTTATCTATCGCTTTTACCATATCATAAATTGTCAAAAGACCTATACTTGTTCCGGTAAGCGCTTCCATCTCAACTCCGGTTTGACCCGTTAGTTTTGCAGTCAGAGTTAGTTTAAATCCTGGGAGATCTGAAAGCTCCTCAACATCACAGTTAATTCCACTAAGATTTAATAGATGACACATAGGAATAAGCTCGCTTGTCTTTTTAGCACCCATAATTGCCGCAATAACTGCTGTTTGGAGAACCGGACCTTTCTTGGTCTTTTCAGTGACGATTGCTTCATAAGCATCTCTGCTCATCTCTATTATTCCGCTCGCTACAGCAACTCTAGTCGTCTGAATTTTGTCAGAGACATCCACCATTTTTGGTCTATCTTTCTCATCAAGATGTGTTAAGTTCATGATTCCTCATCTTTGTTAATATTTTTATATTATATCCAATGGTGTTAAATAGTTATCTAGCACTGTAAAATTTGTCATCTGTTTTTCTAAGTTTATTTACTGCTGATTTTACGCAATCCCTTAAAGCTTCTCGCATAGAAAACGATAGATTTGCAAAGACTTTACGCACTTTCATAAAAATGACTAAAGTCAGTTATTATTTGGTTTACAACAATAAAATCATAACTATTACAATACAAAAAAGCTATAATTCGCAAATTCACATAAAAAAAAGGACTACAACTTATGACTATCCCTATTACGAATGTTGCCCAGTCCACCGCTATTGTAATTTTTGTTTTACTGGCGATTTTTTTTCTTAGCTTACGTAAAACAGAGCATAGCGATCTGTTTCCGATTGCAGTTACTCAGGAGCTAAAAGGCTTTGGCATACTAAGTGTTGTGTTTGCACATATCGCTTATGTGCTAGTGAGCGATAATCAGTTTCTTTATCCGCTTTCAATTGCAGCTGGAACAGGGGTGGATTTATTTCTTTTTATGTCTGGCTTTGGACTGACAATAGGAATGAGGAAAAAAACATTATCTGCCAAAGAATTTTATAAACGACGCCTTATTAGGGTATTTATTCCTTTTTGGATAGTGTTATTTCTGCTTTATATTACGGATGCAGGTTTACTT
>JAUSKV010000023.1 GCA_030646745.1 Sulfurimonas sp.
TAGTAAAAATGTTAAAAGAAGCAGGAGCAAGCGAAGTTCACATGCGAATCTCCAGCCCTCCGACGACAGACCCATGTTTTTACGGGGTTGACACTCCGGACAAAGAAAAACTTATAGCGGCGAACATGACTATACAGGAGATATGCGACTTTATTGAAGCTGACTCTTTAGCATATCTTGATTCTGCTGCCTTGCTCAGAAGCGTCAACAACACATCCAATGATTACTGTACAGCTTGTTTTACAGGCGAATATATAGTTTAAATATGGAGCAAATATATACTTACGGCAACTATCTTAGCAAAAAATTTGGTTGCAAAGTTTACAAAGTAGGTATAAATATCTCCGGTTTCACCTGCCCAAATATAGATGGAACGGCAGCCTATGGCGGATGTACTTTTTGCGAAAATGACTCTTTCAGTGCAAGTACGAATCAAATACAAGAGCTAAAAGGGTTTCATCTTAACCTTCATTCAACTGAAAATCCATTCCTAACTAAGCAACTTCAACAACTAGAAATTCAGTTTAATGCCATCAGTAAAAGACAAAAAGAGGCGTATGGCGCTCAAAAATTTATTGTCTATTTTCAATCTTTTACAAACACCTATGCCCCATTCGAAACACTCAAAGCTCTCTATGAAAAAGCTCTTTCATTTGATGATGTTGTGGGTCTTAGCATTGGAACTCGCTCGGACTCCGTCACGGAAGAGACGCTTGATTATTTGGCAGAACTCAGCCGTGAAAAAGAGATTTGGATTGAATTTGGGATTCAATCTGTTTACGATGAAACACTCAAAAAAATCAACCGCGGACATGACAGTGCGAACATCAAAGAGTGGATAACAAAGGCTAAAGAGAGAGGTTTAAATGTTTGTGGACATCTCATCTTCGGATTGCCTAATGAGAGCAAAAAGATGATGCTTGAAACTTCTAAACAAGCCTATGAGTGGGGAATCGACTCAGTGAAGTACCATCCTCTCTATGTCGTCAAAAAAACAGCACTTGCAAATGATTTTCTTAACGGTAGCTTTACGCCTATCAGCGAGGAGGAGTATCTGGATGTTTTAGTAAAATCGATTCAGATGAAACCAAAGAGTGTTTCAGTCCAAAGAGTAACTGCCGGAATTGATGACAATTCGCTGCTTGCGCCAAACTGGTGCAGAGATAAAAATACTCAGATTAAAAATATAAATAGAGCCTTAAAAGAGATAGACCTCAAATATTAGTTTCTAATCTTGTTTAATTCTTAAGATTGATGCATATGAGTTTATCAAAGAGAAGCAAATATAAAGCCTAAAAAGGCTTTATATAAACAGGGGAATGAATGAATTTTTAGAGTTTTCTACTTTTATCTTTATGCCCACAAAAAGTGAACGGGCATATTTTAAACTTTTTTATAAGGCTTACCACTTCACTTCAGTTGTTAACATATAAACATTTTTAGAGTGCCCTGTGTCTGATCCATCAGCATAAGTTGCTGCTTTTGCTACAGTATATTCTTCGTTTATGAATTTTCCTGAGCCGATAAAGCTCACATTTTTACTCATTTTGTATGCTAAACCTGCAATCATTTTAGTACCTTGCACACTTGAACTCATGTCAGTACCATCCACTAAGCTATCATCCATTTTGTAATTATCATAACGACCGATAACAGTCCAATCTTTGATAGGGCGAATCTCGCCGTTGATTGAGATACCTGTATAGTCTCGTTTACCCCAATCTGTTGCTGCACCATCTTGAGCATCATCTGTTGCTTTAAAATATTGTGCCGCAATTAAGAAGAGTGGCTGGTTATACACTGCATGCAGACCGAAAATTGAACGGTCATACTCACTTTTGAGAGCACTTGTACTTACTTGATCTAATGCAGCTTTATCATCTTTATGATTTTTAGACATCAAACCATAAGTTGAAAGATTTGCATAGGTATCTTTTGTACGGTCGTTTTTGCCAAGTTTTGTGCCATCACCTAATATGTGACCTGTCAAACGCCATTCGAGAGATACATCTCCACTATTTTCTTGGTTTTGTGCTTCCTTATCCGCATGGTATCCTTCACCGTTAAACATACCGGCCTCAGAACTGAAATACTGAGTTTTTGTTTTAAGGTTAAATCCTAAATCCGCAGAGTTTACAAGATCCACACCAGATTCTGTTGCAGTTCCTTTTTCTTCGAGCATTACCTTGTTAAATGAACGATAGAACCAAGAGTTATGCTCTTCATAATCAATCCATGGACGGTGAACGATACCAATCTCCGCGCCTGTAAATGGAAGCACTTTATCTAAATAAAGATATGCGTATTTTACATATCCATTTGCATAAGAAGTATCTGAAGCAAGCTCTTTCGTCGCATCTAATGTCACACGAAAATAATCTTTATCATTCAAGAATGCTTTTACCTGAACATAGTTACGACGCATTTCAAAGCCGGTTGAAGTTGCAGCATATTTTGATTGATCTCCGCCATTTGCCAATGTTTGAGTTGTATCAGTAGAAGGAGTAGCCGATGTCAAACCAAAGTAATGCGTACCGCTAAACTCAAGTTTTGATGCTTTAGAAAATACTGAACTCTCTTTACTCACAACCTCTGTACGACCCTCAGCCGGAGTAGTAAACACTTGACCGTTCGCGTCTGAGTATAATTTAACATCACTTGCAGATGCAGCAATCGAACCGATAGTTAAAGCAGCTATAGCTGATAAAACGATTTTATTCATTTTTGATTTCCTTGTTTTTGTTTGGCGAAAGTATAAATGAGTTTGATTACGAGTGGATTACGCTCAGCAACTGATGTTAAGCACTAAAACGAACAAGTCCGTTTTAGTGGCAGGGACTAAAGTCCCTACAACCCCCTAAAGCTACGAAAACAAGAGAAGCGCTTTTCGCAAAGCGAAAATGTTTCTTTAGTAAAACTCTGTTTTTCGAGAACTACAAGATGTTTAATTCTTCTCAAAAAGTAACAAAGAGTGTCACCATTCGGTACATTCACTTTTACATGCCAAATAGAGTGTTGCAATTTGTGACACTCTTTTATTTCTTAATATCCGTAACTCTTATATTTAATACTCTTTTTGTTATAGTGCATTAACTGTTTTTTC
This sequence comes from Sulfurimonas sp., assembly GCA_030646745.1. Classification (GTDB taxonomy): domain Bacteria; phylum Campylobacterota; class Campylobacteria; order Campylobacterales; family Sulfurimonadaceae; genus Sulfurimonas. The sequence goes on from JAUSKV010000023.1 coordinate 3,104, forward strand.
TGATACTTTTGGGTGTTTGAAAACAAATATATTAAACAGTTGTATTTCTAGGAATGCAACTGTTAGATTTAAAGGTAGGTTATATGGAACATATTGCTACAGCAAATCCGTATTTTGGGGTATTTGTACTTTTTGTAATAACATTCGGTGCATTTACGGCAACAACGATAATTGCTCGTCTTGCTAGTCGTGCACTCGCACGCAAAGATAGCGAAAAAATTAGGTTATCGGTTTACGAATGTGGACCTGAGATTACGAAACAACCAAATAGAATTTCGCCTCAGTTTTACCTTTTTGCACTTCTTTTCTTATTGTTTGATGTAGAGATTGTTTTTATGTTCCCTTGGGCGGTTGATTTCAAGGCACTTGGCTGGTTCGGTTTT
>JAUSKV010000029.1 GCA_030646745.1 Sulfurimonas sp.
TAAGCAGAGATATTGAGTAGATGAGAGTTATTAAAGCTATGCTTTTTCTAATAAAATGTATCTCTTTTTCAAATGCCCCAAGATAGAGAGCAAAACTAACGAGTAAGAGAGACCATAAAATCATAGTATAGTAAACATCAACTACTTTTTCAAGCATCCAGATGGCAACGCCTAGCATCATCACGCCAAAGATATTGTTTATTAAAACCATCCAATGCCCCGGTTTTGGCATAAACTTTCCTGCACTCACTCCGACAACGATAAGAGGCAGTCCCATTCCTAAACTCATGGTAAAAAGTGCCATTCCTCCCAGAAGTGCATCACCCGTTTGCCCTATGTAAACCAATGCTCCTGCGAGCGGAGCCGCAACACATGGACCGACGATAAGAGCCGATAAAAAGCCCATAACCGCAACGCCCAAAATACCTCTGTGTCTTCTTGATTCACTTACGGATGAGAGTAAAAAAGAGGGTGGTTTTAGCTCATAAAAACCAAACATGCTCAGTGCAAGTACTACAAAGATAGCCGAAAAGGAAAATATAACCCAAGAATTTTGCATGGCAGCTTGAAGATTTGAGCCAAAAAGACCGGCTAAAACGCCTGCAATTGTGTAGGCAAGAGCCATAGCAAGCACATAAATAACCGATAGAAAAAGTGCTTTTTTTGTCGTTAAACCCTCTCCCTGACTTATAATAATCCCAGAGATTATCGGAATCATAGGGAAGGTGCATGGTGTGAGAGCTAGCAGAAGTCCAAAGCCAAAAAATGTTAAAAGAATTAGACCTATATTTCCTGAGCTGATTGTATTTGCGATAGCATCAGTTTCTGAAATTTCTTGCTTTATACCATCCGTTTGTGAGGCATTTTGAGTTGGAATATCTAGTTTTTTGATTTTAGAAACAGCGTCGGCAGTATTTAACTTTGAGCTGTCAATATCAAAACTGTATGTTTTACTTAATGGCTCATAGCAGAGACCTTGTTCGGAGCAGCCTTGGTAAGAGAGTTTGAACTCTATTTTTTTTATCTCTTTTGTATCACTCTCTTTTTCTAAAGTAACAACAAAAGAGGGAGAGCTTAAATAAACCATAGTATCATCATGCTTAACACTCTTTGGCGATGTAATCTTTTTGATTGTTATAGAATTTGTCGCATCAATTATCTCCAACTTTACTTTATCTTCGTACAAATATATATCTTTGGCAATTTCAACGCCAGCTTCAATCTGCATCTGCTCATTAAGCTTGGCATGTGGAATAAAAGCTTCGTTTGGCATTAAAAATTTGGGTGTTGCAGCAAATAAAAAAACACTTAGAAATAGAAACAGAATACTTTTTGACATCATTAATTTATCCATTAAAAAAATTTGTTCGATTATAGCTATTCTTAAATAATAACTATCTTTTAATTCCCTAATTAGTGATTAAAATGTGATGACTTGTTTAGAATTTATAACCCAATTTGAAAGTATTTCCATAGTAGAAGATATCTTTTCATCAAAATAGGGTTCATTTTTGAAGATGCCGCATCGTGCATTACAAGTTCCACATGCCTGTAATTTTATGCCGTTTGCATACATTTTTTTGAGCATTTCAACTAAATCATTATCGTAATAATCAGGTTTAGCAGTTTTATCTCGCGCAAGGTCAACAGCGTCATTCATCAAAAAAACATTGACCTCTTCACCGTTTTTGTGAAGTGTTTTTGCCAATCGCAAAGCATTCCATGTGACGTCCGTTCCATCATAGGGCTGATGATTGAGTATTATAGTTATCATTTTTCTTCCTCCGTTAGTTTTGTTACTCCAAGACCTGTTTCTATAGGATAGCCCAATGTCGCCCATCCTTTGAGTCCGCCTTTGAGGTTCGTAGCATTTTTATAGCCAAGATGTTTGAGTGTTTGTGCTGCCAACACACCGCGACTGCCGCCACGGCAATAAGTTACAATGAGAGCATCTTTATCTTTGATTTTATTCATAACTTCAAACTCTAAATTGCCGCGAGTGATAGCAAAAAACTTATCTGTATAAATCTGCCCCTCCGCTCTTTGCTCTGATTCTCTCACATCCAGAACTATGACGGCTTCCTCTTTATCTATCCTCTGCTTAAGTTTTTGAGGCTCCATCTCACCCGCTTCTTTTACGGCTTCACCCAATAACTTATCCATTTCTACAGACCCTGCAAAAAGAGCCGTTGTTGAAGATAGCGTAGCTACCAACAGTATGTTTATAAATCTTTTTTTCATCCTCTCTCCTAGTTTTATAGTAAATGCCTAATTAGGCATTTAACTAAATAGATTCAAGTATGGTATAATTTTTCAATAACAATGTCAAGGACTACAATGCTGGATATGAAGCAAAAAATAAAAATTTTCAAAGCACTTGGGAATGAGACTCGTTTTTTAATTTTCAAAAATGTATTTACAGGTGGATATACATGCTCTTTAGATAAAAAAGATAAGAATGTAAAAGTAAGCCCGCATGCAACTTGTGTAAGTACAATTGCAGAGCATTTTGATTTTGCCTTACCTACTATTTCAAAGCATCTTAAAGAACTCAGAGAAGCGGACATTATTACAATGGAGAAAAAAGGTAATAAAATATACATAGAACCAAATATAGAAACTATCCGTGAACTTGGTGGATGTTTTACTACACTCGTAGAAAACTTTGAAACAAACCGAGAACTCTTTTTTGGAGATGTTACCGTAAGTTGAAAATAGTAAAAAAATGATATTATCAGTCATTGTAAATTATTTATTTTTGAAATAAAAATTAGTATGTTTGTGGAGTGAGATGAGATTTTTTTTAAGAAAGATAGTGTAAGATAAATTTTTAAAAGCATCTGAAAAAGGGTTACTTATATGGAAAAAATATTTTGCGATGCAAAAAATAGAAAAACCTTTAAAAATCATGTTATTCTCTTTCACCATTGCGACAATCTAAAATTTCTTTTTTGTGTAGAAAAAGAGAATTTTGAAACACTTTTTGAAATTCGGGCGGATAAACAAATTATCTCTCATGGTATTGAACTTTTGAGCGTCATTCACCCCGATGATATTGCTTTATTTTGTATCTCTGAAAAAACCTCTCACAAAGAGTTTGAGTTTAATTTTCGTATTTTAAAGTCTAATTCTGAAATCATTGTTTTGAACGGGCAATGCACCCCTCTTTTAGAAAAAAATTTAGCCCAAACAACTCTCTTTTTTCTAAAGTTGGCAGATGTGCGATATCTTGTAAAAAAGATGGATGAACAAACTTCCGTCCGAACAAATTTTGAGGCAATGATGCAACATTCGGATGATTTTATCTTTTTTAAAGATGCACACCATGTTTTAACAGTATCGAGTGATGCTTTAGCCCTTATTACAGGCTATAACAAAGGGTCTGAACTTGTTGAAAAAACAGATTACCAAATCTTTTCAAAAGAGCTTGCAGACAAATACTATAAACTCGAAAAAGATATCTATGAGGGAGTCATTCCACATGCCAACGAGATTCACCCTTTTGTTGATAAAGAGGGCAATGAAGGTTGGATGGACAATAGAAAATATCCAATTTTAAACAGTTCCAATCAAATAATTGGACTCTTTGGGATAGCGAGAATAGTTACAGAAATTGTAAATAATCAACTGAAGATTGAAAAACAAAATCAAGAACTTCAAACAGAGCGAAATCGTTTTTCATTGGCGATAGAGGGTGCACAAGATGGCTTGTGGGATTGGGATTTGCAGAGTGATAGCGTTGTGTTGTCTGAGCGATTTGAGACGATGCTCGGTTATGCAATCGGGGATTTACCTCAAAATATAGAAGCATGGTTCGGTCTGCTCCATCCTGACGATAAAGAGGAAACAACGAGGGTTGTACAAACATATTTAGCCTCAAAAGGAAAACAGAGTTATGAGGCGAAATTTCGTTTAAAAGAAAAAGATGGTTCTTGGCGTTG
>JAUSKV010000032.1 GCA_030646745.1 Sulfurimonas sp.
ACAGTTTTTAGCACCCTAAAATTAGGGGAGGAGCAGGAAAACTACGACCCAAATGCAGAGTTGCTAAAAAATATAACGAGCATGAATATTTTAACTAAGAGAGACTAAGCTCTTATATCTAAAAGTGAGCCGAACATCTCGTTTTGTGTTTTTATGGCACTTACATTTACGGCTGTCGCCTTTTGCACTACAATCTGGTCTGGAATCTCTTTTGTTAAATCTGTTTGGCTTTTTAATGAACTATTATCAGCCATGCGACTGTTTGCACTCACGGAATTTCCATTACTAGACATTTTAACGCTTGATGGAACAAAACCGTCACTATTCACATTCGCGACATTATTTGCATTTACATTCATCATGGTTTGATGCGATTGTATCGACGAAATATTACTTGAAATATTCATACCACACTCCTTATGCTTTCAAACATTTTATTACTAAATTTATAAATGCAAGTTTATGATTTGAAAGTAGCATGTGAAAATAATCTTCCACATGCAAAAGAGTTAGTGAAGTTCAGCGTTTAGTTTAATCTCTCTTGTTGAGCGAGAGACCGTAATTTGACCAGTTTGTGAGTTTTGTCTAAAGTGAAGACCATTTAGTCCTGCTAGCTCTTTGCCTTTAAAGAGTTCGCCGGAAAGTTTACTATTTTGATTGACCTCTTGTATTTTCAAGAGTTCTTTTGCATCAATAAAAACTTTAGTACCGGCAAATATTGCCAATCCGCCATCCAAGATACAGCCATCCCCCATTGGAATTCCACATGTTGAGTTTGCACCCAAAAGAGTATTCTGCCCGATTGAGATAGGATTTCCGTCTGTTCCGCTGAGAACTCCCAAAATAGAAGCGCCACCGCCAACATCGCTACCAGCTCCAACAATCGCAGAGCTAGAGATTCTTCCCTCAACCATAACCGGTCCTGTTGTTCCGGCATTGAAGTTGATATAAGAAGCTCCCGGCATTACTGTAGTTCCCGCTGCTAATTGTGCGCCAAATCTTACTTTAGAAGTATCCAATATTCTTGTATTGTCTGCAGGAATGATGTGCTGTAAAAATCTTGGAAATTTATCTATAAAATCAATATGTGGATACTCATTTGAGAGTTTTAACTCGATTTCAAACTCACGCAGATAATCAAGTTCTATCGGTTGTCCATTTGACCAAGCAACATTAGGTAAAGCACCAAAAGCACCATTTAGGTTAATTCCTCTAATCTGTACTTTTGCCTGAGATAGGGCATAAAGTTTTAAATAAGTCGCTTCTACGCTTTTGAGAGGAGCATCATTGTAGATAAATGTTACTTTGAATTCTCCCTCTAAACTTCCATTGCTAATCATTTGATTATAAAGTGCCGAGACAACTTGAATATTTTTGTGGGCATCACCATACGCTTCATCGGAGTAGGGAGTAAAAGCAGCCAACGCACTTCTTAAAAAATCTAAATTAACATTGCAAACAACTTCATCTTGAGTAAAATCAACAAAAGTGCCTTGTTCTGCTAAAGCTTTAACAAAAATCGCAGCACTTCCGAAGTTTTCATTCCAATTAATTACAGGGTAGGTTGCTTGAAGAGATTTATCAACATTTAATTGCCCCAAGTCAACTCTACATATTCCAAAAGCCAGTGGATCTTTGTATCCTGCCGTTGTTGATTTAATTTCTTCAATTAACGCCTTAAAAGCGTCAGCTGTTTGAATAATTTCCATGAATTCTCGCTTAAATGATTTATTTGTGGCATTATACTTAAAAAATACTAATTACTTTTTCTAGGGTAATTAATAAAGGGATTTAATGAATAAGTGGTTGGAGCTTTTAAAAAAGAATGATTATTTGAATGTAAAAAAATATATAAGGGAAGGTGCTGATTTAAATGATTCAAATGAAATTGGAGAGTCTGTTTTAGCATTTGCAATTCGAAGCAAGTGTGATATGGAGTTACTCATGCTACTTATTGAGAGTGGTGCTGACATATTTGATTTTGATAACGAGGGTGTCAGCATTTTTGACATGGCAATTACATATGACAATATAGAATTAGTTGAATATTTAATAAAGCATGGGATTGACGTTAATAAAACAAAACGAAGAAGTGGCTTTACTGCGTTAATGGCTGCATCTTGTTATGGTAGAATTGAGATTGTAAGAATATTATTAGAGAAGGGCGCTAATCAGTATGCAGTTGATATTAAAGGTTTTACCGCTACTGATTTTGCTAGAAAAATGAATAAAAAGAGTGTTTTAGAACTGCTTGATGTTGATAAAAGTAGCCATAAAAACGGTAGTGTAAAAATAATTGTGTAAATTTTCATATAATATGATTGTATCGCACTTGATTGTTTAGCCAGATTTGTGCCTCGTTTTAGTAGAAACTCATTAAAAACATTGCCACTATTTTCTAAGTTGATTTTAGATATAATCGCGAAAATTTTTTATAGGACTTGATATATTATGAGAAGTCATTATTGTACAGATTTAAATGAAACAAATGTGGGACAAGATGTTGTTCTGATGGGTTGGGCGAATAATAATCGAGACCATGGTGGTATTGTTTTTATTGATTTAAGAGATAAAACTGGTTTAATTCAGCTTGTTTGTGACCCTGCAGACAGTGAACAAGCTCATAAAATGGCAGACAGTGTTCGTGATGAATTCGTTCTTATCGCCAAAGGTAAAGTTCGTTTCCGTGGTGAAGGCTTGGTTAACCCACGCCTAAAAACAGGTGCGATTGAGGTTGTTGTTCATGAACTTATTATCGAAAACAGAGCTGCTCCTATGCCATTTGTAATTGGTGATAAAAATGTAGGCGAAGAGACAAGACTTAAATACCGTTATTTAGAGCTTCGTGACCCTGACATGTATGAGACATTTCGTCTTCGTTCAAAAGCGGCGATTGCTGCTAGAAATATCCTCGATGCAAACGGCTTTTTAGAAGTTGAAACTCCTATTTTAACAAAATCTACTCCTGAGGGAGCAAGAGATTATTTAGTTCCATCTCGTGTTCATAGCGGAGAGTTTTACGCGCTTCCTCAATCACCGCAACTTTTCAAACAACTCCTCATGGTTGGTGGATTTGATCGTTATTTTCAGATAGCAAAATGTTTCAGAGATGAAGATTTAAGAGCTGACCGTCAACCGGAATTTACGCAAATAGATGTTGAGATGAGTTTTTGTAATCAAGAAGATGTTATCAAAGTTGCAGAAGATTTACTTGTTTCAATGTTTGCGGCATGTGGACACGAAATCAAACCTCCGTTTAACCGTATCACTTACAACCACGCTATGGAATTTTATGGCTGTGATAAACCAGATTTAAGATACGACCTTAAAATGGTAGATGTTATCGACATATTTGAAAGATGCAGTAATGAAATTTTTACAAATATCGCTAAACACCCACATACGAACCGCATTAAAGCTCTAAAAGTTCCAGGTGCGGATTTAGTATTTTCAAAAAGAGAGATGCAAAGTTTTGAAGAATTTGTACGCAAATTTGGTGCACATGGACTTGGATACTTTCAACTTAAAGAAGATGGATTAAAAGGTCCACTTATTAAATTTTTTAGCGAAGCAGATATTCAACTTATTATTGAGCGAACTGAACTACAAGTTGGCGATGTTGTTTTCTTTGGTGCAGGAGATAAGAAAACTGTACTTGACTACATGGGAAGATTTAGAATTTTTATTGCTGAACATGAGAAGATGAACCTTATTGATAAAGACAGATTTGAGTTCGTATGGGTTGTGGATTTTCCTATGTTTGAAGTGGAAGATGGAAGAGTAAAAGCTCTGCACCATCCATTTACAATGCCTAAAGATACAGATAAAGAGAATGTTGAAGAGATAGAATCTATCGCGTACGACATTGTTTTAAACGGTACTGAGCTTGGCGGCGGAAGTATCCGTATTCATAAATCAGAAGTTCAGGAAGAGGTTTTCAAACTTCTTGGAATTGAAGAAGAAGAGGCAAAAGAGAAATTCGGCTTTTTACTTGACGCTCTTAAATTCGGCGCACCTCCACATGGCGGTTTTGCGATAGGATTTGACAGACTTATGATGCTGATTTCTAAAAAATCAAGCATCCGCGATGTTATCGCATTTCCTAAAACACAAAAAGCTTCTTGTATTCTTACAAAAGCACCAAGTCCTGTGGATGCAACACAGCTCAGAGATTTACATATCAGATTACGCGAACAGCCTAAAGCGTAATGAAGAAACTATTTTTAATTATCGGAGCACCAGGCTCCGGTAAAACTACAGATGCTGAATTAATCGCAGCAAATAATGATAATATCACACACTATTCTACAGGTGACATGTTAAGAGCAGAAGTTGCAAGCGGCAGTGAACTAGGCTCTGAAATAAACAACTACATCTCTAAAGGACTAATAGTTCCTATTAAAATAGCAATAGAAACTATTATAAACGCTATCAAGAATGCTCCAACTGACATCATCATCATTGACGGTTATCCAAGAAGCATGGAGCAGTTAAATGCTTTAGATGAATATCTATATGCAGACTCATCTTTAGAACTTTGCAGTGTCATAGAAGTACATGTAAGCGAAGAGACTGCCCGCGACAGAGTTCTAGGTCGTAACCGCGGTGCTGATGACAACACGGAAGTGTTTGACAACCGTATGAAAGTATATATGGAGCCTTTATCTGATATACAAGCTTTTTACAATGCTAAAAATCTTTTACATGTAATATCTGGCGAAGGGACTATTGAAGAGGTAATTTCGGAGATGGGAAGTTTTGTTAAGTCTAAAATATAATTCTTACTTCAACCAATAGCTTCATCGTATTAGAAAAAAATAGTTAGAAAAAAAATGATTTATGTGTTTTAGGGAAAAAATGGAAGTATCCAGAAAGATTCTGGACACTGCATGTACTAAAATATACACTAAGCTAGTTTTGAAATAATATCTGCTTCAACATCGGCTATATGCGCTGTACCGTCAACAGTAATATATTTAATACTTGAGTTTTTGCTAGCCTGTTCTTTGTAGTAACCTATTAGAGGTTGTGTAAGAGAGTGGTAAACTTTTAGTCTGTCAAGCACTACTGACTCTTTATCATCATCACGCTGAACTAAATCTTCACCGGTTGCATCATCTTTACCTTCAACTCTTGGTGGGTTGTAAAGCAAATGGTAAGTTCTGCCACTAGCCAAGTGTGCTCGACGACCAGCCATACGAGTAACTATTTCTGAGTCGGGCACATCAATCTCAACCACAGCATCTATGGCGATACCGGCATTTGTAACAGCATCAGCTTGAGGAAGTGTACGAGGGAAACCGTCTAAAAGATAACCGTTTTTACAATCATCTTCTGCAATTCTGTCTTTTACAAGACCGATAA
>JAUSKV010000036.1 GCA_030646745.1 Sulfurimonas sp.
TTACAAGTGAAAATAGAATGGTTAAAACCAGAGGTAGAAGAATTAAAATCGTACTCATGGTCGTTTCTCCAAAAGTTCTGTAAGCCTTGGTGCTTCGCTCTTGTATTTTGAAGCGTAAAACTCTTGTCGCAAACCATCACAATTAATAAGTGTGCCGCTTTCATGGGCAAAGTTTGCTATGGCAAAAACTGCTTCGCTTGGAATTTTTATATTTGTAGTTGTAAAATGAATGACTTTTTTATCTTTTATTTCTCTTTCTTTTAAGAGTGTATGGTCGAAATTTATAATGAGATTTGCATTTTCTAAAGAGTTTTCAAACTCCTCTTTGGAGCTGTTAATATTGAGCTCTTTCACGCCAGCAAAATTCGCACTTTTGTCATTTGTCTTTAGCCAATCATCGCCGAAACTCTCATCGATATATGGAAGTGAAAAAAGTTCTATTTCATGGTTTTTACAAAATGTCTGTACGGATTGAAGCTGCTGTAAACTCATTGAAGGAGAAACCATAGCCACTTTTTTTTCTGATTTGAATAAATCTTTTAAAATTTCCATAGGCAATGGTGTCGATATAACTTTCTCATTCAACTCCTTATAACTCAGCCTTCCAAAATCACATAAAAACGACAAATTTATCTCTTTGTTTCTTCTTGAGCGAAATCGATATACTTTTTCATCTGAGTATTTTGTCTCATTATAATCAATGAAAATATTACATCCGCGCGAACAGCCATGGCAGATACTTTTTGAGGAGTCCAAAAACCAGACTCTCTGTTTAAATCTGAAATCTTTTGAGGTCAAAGCACCGACCGGACAGAGTTCTACGACATTCAGAGCGTAGGGATTATTCAGTGCATGATTAGGTGCAACGGCAACTCTAGCATTATCTCCGCGACCAATAACTCCCAATTCCCCTGTTTTTGTGATACTTGTGGTAAAACGGACACATCGCATGCACAGAACACATCGCTCTTGGTCAAGCATAACGCCCGAACCAAGCTCTATGTGTTTGCCTTTTTTCGTTTTTGGTGTGCTTAAATGGCTCTCGTAAAGCCCGTAATTCATGTAGTAATCTTGCAACTTACACTCACCCGCTTGGTCGCAAATCGGGCAATCAACGGGATGATTCAAGAGTTCTAATTCTAAAATGGAGCGTTGAACTTCATTAATATTTTTACCTTTTGTTGAAGCTTCAAGACCCTCACACACAAAGGTGTTACATGCGATTTGCGGTCGTTTTTGCCCCTTAATTTCTACCATACACATGCGGCAATTTCCGTCCGCACCTAAATCTTGTTGATAGCAAAAGTGAGGGATTTCAACACTATTATTTATCAAAACATCGATCAAAAGTTCGCCTTCTTGGCATTCGATTGGAATATTGTCAACTATAATTTTCATTGTATACACTCCAAAAATTCACTCTCAAAATGTTTTAAAAAGCCGTCAATTACACCGCTTGCAGCAGGTGCAAATACGCAGATGGTCTGCCCGTTCATACTTTTGCTCACCGATTTTAAAACTCTCAAATCATCATGTGTCGCCGTTTTTGTAATAAATTTATCAAGCGTTTTATCCACCCACGAAGTTCCCTCACGACACGGTGTGCACTGTCCGCATGATTCATGATGATAGAATCTGAGGAGATTTTTGAGCGCTTTGACGATGGAAGCATCTTCATCCAAAACTATCATGCCACCCGTTCCTAGTGCCGAGCCTAAACTCTTCAAATTTTCATAATCAAGTTTTGCTTCCATGACTAGATGCGCAGGAAGTATCGGGGTTGAAGCACCGCCCGGAATGACGGCTTTGAGTTTTTTGCCGCCTTTTACTCCGCCGCCAAGTTTTTCTATATAATCCAACATGCCAACACCAAACTCTGCCTCATAGACACCAGGTTTTTCCACATGCCCGCTGATGGCAAAAAGAAGCGTTCCCGAGGAGCAATCTGTACCGTATGCCATATAAGCTTCTGCCCCATTTTCCACTATAAAAGGGACTGAAGCTATAGTTTCAACATTGTTTACAAGGGTCGGTTGCCCAAAATAAAACTCTGGCTCCGGCGATGATGGTTTAAGTCGTGGATGTCCGCGGTTGCCCTCAAGGGATTCTAAAAGTGCAGATTTTTCACCGCAAATGTACGCCCCTGCCCCTCTGTGAATAGTAATTTCAACTGGATATTTTGCACTTTGACCCAAAATATTTTTCGCATACGCCTCATCAATTGAGGCTTGCAAAATATCACTAAACTCCTCATACTCGCCTCGCACATAGATGTAAGAAGTGTTTGAGCCGATTGCGTAGCATGTGCAGATGATGCCCTCGATAAGAAGATGCGGATCTTTGGAGAGTATTTGTCTATCTTTAAAAGTTCCCGGTTCGCTCTCATCGGCGTTGACTACGAGATATTTTATGCCCTCATAATCACTCGCCAACTGCCATTTTGCCCCTGCCGGAGCGCCGCCACCGCCTTTTCCGCGAAGATTACTCGCTTTGATGATATCAATTACTTCTTGCGGAGTGTGTGAAAAAAGTTTTTTTAACGATGTGTAACGACCGTTTTTAAGGGCAATTTCCAAAGTGTTCGCATGTGGAATTTCAAAATTTTTACTCACTATTTTAGTCTGCATTTAAAACCTCATCCAGCATCTTTGGTGTTACGCTTTCCATGTATTTTCCATCCAACGTACACATCGGCGCACCGCCGCATGCGCCCATGCACTCGACTTCAATAATTTCATACTTGTCACTATGGTTTTCAAGCAGATGTTTTTTTATCATCTCGCTTCCGTTTAATTCACATGACAAAGTTCTGCAAACTTCTATCACTCTTTTTTCGCTCTTAGAGAGTTTAAACATCGTGTAAAATGTCGCCACGCTGCAGATATGCATGTAGGGCATTTGGGAAATTTCAGAGATTTTTGTCATTGCTTCATCGCTTATAAAACCCTCTTGCTTTTGTGTCAGCCATAAAAGTGGCAAAATTAAAGCTTTTTTTTGCGGATAGCGCTTTGCTAATTGCTCTATTTTGAGGCTATTTGTTTCATTAAAAGAAAAACTCATCTGTCCATCTCCCCTGCAATAATATTGAGACTTCCTAGTGTCAAAATCGCATCTGCAAGTTGTGCGCCCTCAACCATTTCAGGATAGGCGGACATAGCAGTGAAAGAGGGAGCTTTGACTTTGACTTTGTAGGGTGTACCGCTTCCGTCACTCACTATGAAAAACCCCAACTCCCCGTTTGTCGCCTCGATTGAGCCGTAATGCTCGTTTGACGGAACTTTTACACCCTCGAAGGTAAGTTTAAACTGATTCATCACTCCCTCGATTGTGCTGTAAACCGCCTCTTTTTTTGGCAAAGTAATTGCTGCATCTTTGATATTTATTTCGCCCTCCGGCAGATTTTGCATTACCTGTTCAATGATTTTAATGCTCTCATCAATCTCGCCAAAACGCACCATGACGCGGTCATACACATCGCCCACACTTCCGACCACAACATCAAACTCATACTTCTCATAGCCGTAGTAAGGTGCATCTTTTCGCATATCAAACGCAACTCCGGTGGCTCTGAGATTTGGACCTGTCATTGCGTAATTTATCGCATTTTGGGCACTTATTACGCCTACATTTTGCGTTCTGTCATGGAAGATTCTGTTGTGTTTTATAAGTGAAAGTGTCTGTTCTACGCCGTACTGCACTTTTTTAATGACCTCTTTTAAATCTGCTTCAAAGCCTTCATACAAATCATTTGTCATTCCGCCCACACGCATGTAGGAGTTTGTCAGTCTCGCACCTGTCAGTTTTGAGAGCAAATCGTAAATATCTTCGCGTGGATTATACATGTACCAGTAGTTTGTGAGTCCACCCATATCCACCAGAACCGCCGCCAAACAGACAACATGGTCTTCGATGCGTGAGAGTTCAAGCAACATGACACGAATTGCCTGAGCACGCTCACTTATTGCAATGCCGAGCATATCCTCGACTGTTTTTACAAAGGCGATAT
>JAUSKV010000038.1 GCA_030646745.1 Sulfurimonas sp.
ACAGCTCTTTACACCTCTTGCCTTGACTGCATTAAGCATCTCTTGCGCATCTTTTACGCTCGAAGCGGCAGGTTTTTCTATGAAAACGTTTATATCTCTAGCGGCACATTCTAAGGCAACTTCTTTATGTAAAAAAGTAGGTGTTACAATAATTACGGCATGTGGATTTACTTCATCAAGCATCAACTCCAAGTTTGTATAAAACGGTTCGTCAAAATCACCACTCTTTACAACATCACAAAGCCCGACAATCTCTACGGTTTTCATACTTTTTAAAACGCGGTAATGGTTTTTCCCCATGGCCCCTAAGCCGACAATTGCGATTTTATGCATTAGTTGCCTTTGATAGCATCTGCTATAAAATCTTGTTGCTCTGAAGTCAAATAAGGGCTCATAGGAAGTGACATAATCTCAGTTGCTACCAACTCGCTGATTGGAAAATCCCCTATTTTATACCCCAGAGGAGTAAAAGCTTCTTGAAGATGTAATGGCACAGGATAGTGAACTGCAGTTGGAATCTCTTTTTCGCTTAGTTTTGCAACCATCGCTTCTCTGTTTTTAACTCGAATAGAGTATTGCGCATAAACGCTGACGTTGCCCTCTTTGATTTTTGGAGTGATAACATCAGCATCTTTGAGAATCTCAGAATATCTCGCACCTATCTCTTCTCTTGCTTTAACCTCGCCATCAAAATGTTTGAGTTTTACATTCAAAACCGCCGCTTGAACTGCGTCAAGTCGTCCATTTATCCCGATGTATTTGTGTTTATATCTCTCATTCTGTCCATGGTTTAAAAGCATTCGCATTTTTGTTGCAAGTGCATCATCGCTCGTAAAAATCGCTCCGCCATCGCCGTACGCACCGAGAGGTTTTGAAGGGAAAAAGCTTGTACATGCGATAGTTGAGAGGTTACAAGATTTTTTACCCTTGTATGACGCACCAAAACTCTGGCACGAATCTTCAATAACCACGATGTTATGCTTTGAAGCGATTGCGTTGATAGCGTCCATGTCGGCACATTGACCATAAAGTGAAACTGGGATAATTGCTTTTGTTTTGCTCGTAATCGCACTCTCGATTTTACTCGGGTCTATGTTGTAACTCTCCGCTTCGATATCAACAAAAACAGAAGTAGCACCCAAAAGTGCGATAACCTCAGCCGTCGCGATAAAAGTAAAAGGAGTCGTGATTACCTCATCCCCCACTCCGATATCCAAAGCCATAAGAGCAAGTAAAAGTGCATCTGTTCCGCTGCTACAACCGATTGCATGTTTGGCACCCGTAAACTCTGCAAGAGATTTTTCAAGTCTGTTTAACTTTTCTCCGCCGATAAACATGGCCGAACTAAAAACCTCTAAAACTTCACTGTCTATCTCTGATTTGTATGCCAAATATTGTGCTTGTAAATCTATAAAATTAATCTTCATCTCTTCCCTCTATTATTGATGCTACTTTTTTTGAGCTTCCTTGACTCAGATAAGCCCTTAACTCTTTTGAATCCTCTAAAAATGTACTTCTGTCAAACTCTCTAAAAGCTCTTATCAGATTATCCGCCGTTACATCCTTTTGAATAAATTCAGGATGTAAATCTCTTCCCTTAAACTTGCTAAACATAATATTACCAAGCCCTATATGACTCAGTTTTACAAGTCTGCTTGCCAAAAAATAGTCGAGCGGTTTTGCAATATAGCTAAGCACAAACGGAGTTCCTATAAGTGCCGCTTCAAGCGTTGCCGTTCCACTACATATAAATGCGAAATCTGCCTCATAGAGCGCCTTATGTGCTTCATGTGCGATTTTAAAACCCGATAGGTTATCGTAAAGTTCATTTATATCTTCTTTAGAGAAGTGTTTTGGGATAATAATCGTCCCCTCAATTCCTAGTTTTTCTCGTACCTCTTTGAAGATTGGCATAAGCTTTCTTATCTCACCTTTACGACTTCCCGGCATAAAAACTATATTTTTAACCTCATCATTCAGATTCTCTTTAAACACTTGGATTTGGTCAAGCAGAGGATGTCCGACATAGGTAATGGGTGCATTTTTTGAGTAGTACTCTTTTTCAAAAGGGAGTATCGAAGCTAAGTGGTCGCATGTTTTTTCCAGTACGGGAATCCGCTTCTTTTTCCATGCCCATGCCTGAGGTAAAATATAGTAGATTATCTCTTTATCCGGATATTTTTTTTTGATTTTTTTGGCAAGCGGTAGATTGAATCCTGATGAGTCGATAAGCAAAACTTTATCCGCTCCTGATGCCAACTCCACCATTTGAGCATTGAGCTTAAAAAAGTATCTCAATTTTTTGAGTGCATCCACAAAACCCATAATGGCAAGAGAGCGCAAATCAACAATAGAATCACCCAACTCTTTATCAAAAATCCCCACAAACTCCACATCGTCACTCAGCTCTTTTTTAAGAGACTTCAGGTGTAAATTTGCAGAGTGCTCCAAGGCACTTACCAATATTTTCATGAACCGCCGTCTCCTTGACTTTTAAAACTATCGTCATACTTTTTACCGTTTTTCTCTTCCACAAACTCATACAAGAAAGTTGTCAAATCATCTATATTTTCATCACTCAGTCCAACCGCAAAAGCTATCATCATCTCTTGCTGTTGATTGTCAGAAATTTTATTGCGAAATCGTTTGAGTTTATAGGTCAAAAAACCTTTTGCACGGTTTGAGAGCTTTGGATAAACATGCATTCCCTCGGCATTATTACCATGACAACTGTAACACCCTCTTTCCATATAGAGACTCTTCCCATTTTCATAAGGAGTCTTAGCAAAAGCCGATAAAGTGATAAAAAATAATAAAAGTGTCAAACGCAATTCTAAGCCTTAGTCTATTATAATTCGCGTCATTATATCGAAGGTGGTCTGAAATGGTACTGTCAAACGCAATGGTTTGTGATACAAACGGAGAGAGAAAAGCGGATGTTCGCATAGAAAACGGAGTCATAACAGAGATAGGTTCCGGCTTAACATGTGAAGAGTTAATAGATGC
>JAUSKV010000066.1 GCA_030646745.1 Sulfurimonas sp.
ATATCAATATATCCCATCCAGACTTTTACTTTTGGGATAACTCTTAATGAGTTAGCTTTCTCCTGAATATCTTGTTTTGGGGCTTCTATTTTAGTAACTACACTATTTATATTTGATGTAATGTTAGCTTCTTGCAGATTATTATTTACTACACTCAATAGAGATTCATTACTATCCTCAAGTTTTTTTTCAACAATTGGTTCTATATTTTTTTGAGCATTTTCTATTGCACTATTATCAATTTGCTGAATTTGATTATTATCATTCATTGACGGCATCAACTCAAAATATAAAAATGCCCCTAACAGTAAAATGGCTAAAACAACATAAAGAAATAAGTGACTTCTTTTCTTTTTTACCTGAGAAAAAACTGCACTATTAAAGCTAGCCGGTTTATTCCTAGAATCATTAAAATATGCCAAGCCCTTTGCTTTTAAATCAGCCAAATCTACATCATACTCTCTTTCCAAAATAGAGATAAATCCTAGAAAATGAATTTTATTTAAATCATCAAAAGATTCATGCAAAACAGCCTGCACATGTGCTCTTGAAATGTGTGTTTTCTCATGTATTTTTTGAGCACCTATCTCTTTTAATCGCTCAAGCCCATAGCTCATATTCTCATCCTGTCCATTAAAATAGCTCCTGCCACACTTACATTTAACGAGTCAAATTCGTGTGACATTTTTATACTAACTACTTCATCTAGTTTTGAAACCACTCTTGAAGTTAGTCCCTCTCCCTCACTGCCTAGAACCAATACCCTTCTTTGTTTTATCTCTACGCCCCTGATATCTTGACCGCCCATATCAGCACCATAAATTCTAAACCCTGAAGTTTTCAAATCATTCAAAACATCATAAATGTTGTGCTCTACTGCTAATGGCATATCAAACAGAGCACCCGTACTCGTTCTTAAGACCGGCTCAATACTAAGATTTTTAACTCCACATACTACAATACCGTCAACCCCTAGGGCATAAGCACTTCTAACAATGGCGCCTATATTACCGACATCCGTTAAACCGGATAAAACTAAGATAAAATCTTTGTTTAAAAAAGAGCTAAAAGGGTGAAGTTCATAATCGTCAACTTCAGCCAAAAAACCTTGATGATTCGCATTCTTACACATTTTTTGTGCAGATTCTTGTGGAATTCTTTTGACCTCAAAACCAAACTTCATAAGTCGAGAGTACTCTTTCTTATCAAGTTCCTTTGCAAGGTACAAAGTCTTAACCTTATTTGGATATTTATCAATTACATAATATATTGGTTGTTTTGCATAAATTAACATAGTGGTATTTTAGCCTAAAATATTTAAGATTTGTTTTTATAATTCCAAAAGTCTTTGATACAGAACTTTTGTATTTTCGCCCGTAATTTTACTGATGAGTTTTGCTTGAACTTTTTTTGGCAAATCAAGCTCTAAAATGTCACTTTGAGTTATTGCCCCGCTTGATTGTGTTGCATGCGGTTCAATAACCACTACCCACTCACCTTTGTAATTTCCACTCAGTTTATCTAAAATCTCTTTTGCAGTTCCACTAAAATATTTTTGAAACTTTTTAGTAAGCTCTTTTGCTAAAAAAATTTTCCTGCCTTTATCCTCTTTATCTATCTCAAGAAGAAGTTTTTCTAACCTATGAGGTGATTCATATAAAACAGTGGCAAAGCCATTATAAAGAGCCTCTTGAAGACCTGCACTTCTTGAGCCTCCTTTGTGGTCTAAAAAGCCTAAGAAGAGCATTTTAGTTTCACAAAATCCGCTTGCTACAAATGCAGTTAAAACAGCATTTGCACCGGGGAGAATATCATATTTTAGATTTTTCTCAATGCAGTAGCTAACCAAAGCTTGTCCGGGGTCGCTTATCCCAGGCATTCCCGCATCGCTCGCATAAACAACATTTTTTTCAAAAAATGATGGTTCCAAAGCGTCAATAAACTCTTTTTCATTATGTGAGTGAAGTGAAATAAATTTCTGATTTTCTATAGGAACAAGTTTGTATCGCTCTTTTAAGATATTTATGAGTTTTTTTGTAACGCGGGTATCTTCACAAAGAAGTATTTCGGCCTCGCTAAGAGCGTTCATGGCTCTTAGCGATATATCGCCGATATTTCCTATCGGAGTAGGAACTAAAGAAAGCAAATCTCTTCGCCTATTCCATGTTATAACGTTTTTTGAATTTATCGATACGACCGGCTGTATCTACCATTCTCTCAGAACCTGTAAAAAATGGGTGACACTCACTACAGATATCAATTCTAAGTTCATCTTTTTGACTTTTAGTCTCAAAAGCGTTTCCACAAGCACATGTTACAGCACAAGTTACTAATTTTGGGTGAAGATCTTTTTTCATTTTTTTGCCTTTTGATACGCGTCTTGAGTACGCACATCTATATATTTTTTAAATCCGTATGGGTGCGGATTTTAAGGGTGCAAGTGTATCCAAATATATCTAAATTTATCTTAAGTAGGAAAATTTACAACAAAATCTTAGAAGAAACAGCCATAACAGCACTCTCAGAACGAAGAACCATGGGCGTATCTAATGCAAAAATCTCTTGCTTACTCAGAAATTCTTTTTCAGATTTAGAAAAACCGCCCTCACAACCAATCAGAACAGTCTCAAAATTAGCACCATCTTTTAAAACATTATCGCAAAAGTCAAAAACTTTCGTCTGCGGAAAGTCAAATAAAAAATCTTTTAAGTTTTTATAGGTGTTAAATTCTATAAACGAAGTTCTTCCGCACTGCTGCATAGAAGCTTCCAAAATTCTATCAAATCTCTTAAAATCAAGTTTAAAATTTCTTTGACTTCTATCACACCCTATAAAAGAGATTTTTTCAACTCCGATTTCACACAGTGAGGGTAAAACTTTCTCCACGGATTTTGTATCTATTATGCACCAAGCCACATGTAGGCTTTTTTTACTTTTTGTCTCTTTTACAGATGAAGAGATAAATTCAACTACTAAACTTCTGTTATCAATTGTTGCTATTTTATAATTATGAAGTGTTTTTATCTCATCTTTATTTCTAAAACTGAGAGCATCTCCAACTTCATGGCGGCGAACTTTAATCAGATATTTATAAAGTTCTCCATCAATTTTAAATGAAGATTTACCGGATTCATCATGCAAAATATATATCAAATAAGCATCCATGCAGATATTAATAAAGTTACAAAAAACTCTATATTTAATATTTTCAACCCTATCGACTTATAGGTTTGAAGAGCAT
>JAUSKV010000073.1 GCA_030646745.1 Sulfurimonas sp.
AAAACCTGCAAAACGGAAAAGTTGAAGAGATGCATGTGCTAAAAATGAAAGAGAGTTGTGAAACTGAGGGAGAAAACGGTGAATAAAATATATCAGGCAAAACATGAGTTGTGGTTAAATATAGTTTTTGCATCATTTGCAATCAATGATGAGGAGCTAAAATCAAGATTGTATGATTTTTCTCAAATTGCATTTCGTCACATGAAGTGGCTCGGCACGGATATTCTCTCTGCCGGAGACAACTACAACTATGACAGAAAAATGATTTTATATAAAAAAGAGTCTGTTTTTGAAGTAATAGAGGATTTAGTAGAGACAGTTATTGATGCTCAAACTCTCTATCCCAAGACTATTTTGGGTGAGAGGCTGAGAACGGATGACAGCTATCTTTTAGAGTATCTCGCACAAATTTTAAAAGAGGCTTCGAACAATAAAGAAGTTACGGCCTTTAACATGCAAAGACATTGGCTAGACAAAAACCTAGCACAAGAGCAGATAGACGCACTTACCATGTTCTTGTTTGAGGAGTCATACAAAGAGTATGAGCTGATTTTAGTTTATGCGTTTATGCAGGCAAGAACAGATAATGCGACACAGTTTAGTGTTTTTCAAGATTTAATAGACGAGTCACACTTCCACCTCAAATCTTTTGGCAACATGATGGCAAAACTAGGTATTCTTGCACTTCCAAGAGAGTTGCATGAACTTACCTATGTCATCAAAGATTTAGAGAAATTTGTGCATGACGGCATGGCTGAAGAAGAAGCTGCAAAAGCTATGTGTAAAGAGCTAAGCGGAGCTATCAAAGATGAAGAGTTATCAAAGTTTTTTGACTTCATCAACTTTCAAGAGAGTTATCATATAGAGTTGATGAAGAGACTGCTTTAAACCTTTATCTCTGAACTATGCGTTGGGATTGTTCATCATATTTGTAATGAACAATCTCTTCATTTCCTATCAAAGTAATCACTTTTTGTATCACTTCAAAGGGTGCGATAAACCACTCTCTTGGCATGTGAAAACTGCCATCATTTCCTACTATTTGGATATTTAAGCAACTGCTACTAAAAAACTGATGAAGGAGTTGTTCTAGCTTTTGCGGATTGAGGTTGTAGCACTTAAAAGAGGTTATCTCTTCAACATCCGCCATCAAATAAGTCGGCTCATTTTTGGCATTTTTTATTCGCTCATTTACTTTTGTAGTTGAGTAACCAATCTTGTAAAGGTTCTCTATATTTCGGATAATTTCATCTTCACTTTTTGACTTCAAAACATAGATATATCCGCTTAAGATATCTTTATCGCCCACTTGATTGAGCGCTTCTTCTATCTCTTCATTTAGCGCATTTATAATCTTTCCATCTTTATAAAGCTCAGCGGAGAGGGAGCGAAGGAGCATATCAGATTCAGTTGCATTTTCAAAAATACAGTGAAGCCTCGCGTTAGTTTTTTTGTTTTGTCTTTTCATTTTGCCTACACTTGCGACATAACCAACAACACCTTTTAAAACAAAAAATACCCCTTTTTTGATAAACCTCTCACCTCGATACTCTTGCAAACTCCGCACTTTATTTGCCAAATCCACATGGCAAGATTTAAATAGCTCTTCATACTTTTTAAAATCTTTACAAACCTTTCTACTTGCAACATAGTCGGGTTTTTCTATCTCTTTTGTTACATTTTTGAGTACAAAAATATCCTCCGCATCACTTCCTAAAAGTCCAAAAGGGTCATCTTCAAAACTCTTGATTTTTTCAACATCCACCCCATCATCCAACCAACCGAATCTATCCAACTCTTTGACTAAATCTCTTTGATATTTATCGTTTTGTATCGCTTCAAACCGCACCGCCAAACTTCGCTCTGCTCTTTCTGCATCTTTTTTTGGTTGACGCAAATGTTTCTCATAAAAGTCCAGAATCTGCATAAAATTTTCTATCACCATTCTTGGTTCATCTCTATGTGTAGAGAATTCTGGTGTCTGAACCAAAAGCCCAAAAGGGTCATTTTCTAGCTCTTTGAGAAGTTCCTCTTTGGTACTCATTTTGTATTTTTTCTTTTAAAATTTTTTACAAAGAGTAGAACTTCTGCCAGTTTTCTCTCATGCTCATCATTTGCATTTTTGCTCGGCTCCCTTCCATGCTCTTTATAAAATTTGTTTACATCTTTCCAGTAAAATGCAGCTTCTGCTTCGCTCACGGTTATTTTTGTCGCATCAATACTTTCTTGAATAAGTTTTAAAATCTTCTCATCCACTTTTTTGGACATGATTTCATACGCTCTTTGAAACGGATTTATGCTATCAATCAAATCAATACTCAGCTCATCTATATTTATAAATTTGTTTGAACCTTGAATAAAAACTCTGTTGCCCTCCACTTTTGCACCCACCAAAACACTATCGACAACTACATATTGACGCACTTCTTCTATCTCTTCTGGAGTTAAATAGGAATAACTCTCTTGAATTATTTTAGGAATAAGGAATTTATTCACAACCTCAGGCGTGATGTCCGTTCCTAGCGTTTTTTCTATGGTTGCATCTTGAAGAATTTTTGCTTTTAAATCTGTCAAATCTTGTTCCACTATATCTTTTACTCTTTTAGATGATGGCTCTTTGTAACCGTTTATTTTGAACTCTCCCTTGCTAAGAGGCAGTTCATCGTTTGGCAATTTTGTTTTAAATTTGAAGTTTGGTGCTAAAACCTGTTCCATCAAAAGTGAAGCGGTAATAGCTTTTAACATGTCATTTGTAGCGTTTGCCACACTTGCATCTGTGGCATCTGGCTGGGCTATAAGGTTTGTAAACTGTGCATGTGATTTGTTCGCACTATCTCTTGTCGCTCTTCCGATTATCTGAATAATTTCAGTCAAACTAGCACGGTAACCCACCGTCAAAGCATGTTCACAAAACGGCCAGTCAAATCCCTCTTTTGCCATTCCTAGTGCGATGATGATGTCCATATCTTCCGCTTTTTTTATCTCGCGTAAATATTTTTGTATTTTTGGTCGCTCTATGGGATCATCATTTACCAAGTCCGCCACTTTTAAAACTTTGCCCTCTTTTGTTCTTACACTAATAACTCCGCTCTCTTTGTCCTCGCCCACAACTTCGCCGATAACATCGAGTATAAACCCGACTTCGCTATGTTTATCTTTTGTAGATTCTCTTGCGTTTGGATGCGGAATATGAACAATAGTTTTTTTGCTCAAATCCAACACATCGCCGATAGCCTCAGTAAAACGCCCTTGATAAAAGTGATACCCAATCCCCAAAGATTTGAGATACTCATACCCGTTTAACTGCTCATAATAGTTATAACTCACCTTTGTAAAAAGCTCTTCCACTTCAGGCAAAAGTATCGGGTGTGCATCGCCCCTAAAATACGAGCCAGTCATCGCCATAATGTGTGCGTTTGACTTTGCGATGATAGATTTTAGGACATTTCCAAGCACACTTGCATCACTCGCACTCAGATGATGAAACTCATCAATCGCCAAAAGTGTGTCATCAAATCTACTCTCATTTATGGTCTCAAAAGCGTTTCGCAAAGTGGAGTGTGTGCAGATAAGTATTTTCGCATCACTTGCCAAAAACTCTTTAAATATCGCACTTCTGCTTTGGTTAGACTCGATAGTACAAAGGTTATATTCACTTTCCACATGCCAGTCACTCTCAAAGCCATGTGAAGTTAAATCAGCATTCAAAAAAGAACCACCGATACTTTTTTCAGGAACAGCAACGATGACTTTTTTGATATTTTGATTCAAAAGTTTATCGAGCGCAATAAACATCAAAGCCCGTGATTTACCGGAAGCGGGAGGAGCTTTGATGAGCAGATATTTTTCATCTCTTTTTGCATACACCCGCTCTTGCATCGTCCGCATACCGAGTGCATTTGTGCTTTTGCTTTTACCTGTTTGGTTGTAGTTTACTTCTATGAGGTTTGTCATTTTTTGGTTTTTTCCTATTTTTTTAATATTTGGTTTTTATTGACTTCAATATAA
>JAUSKV010000088.1 GCA_030646745.1 Sulfurimonas sp.
AGACTTCAATCTGCATCGTTTAACAATCACTTAGAAGCATTTAGAAGATGTATTGCCACCTCTTATGCAGCAGGTGCAAACAACAACTTTGAATCAACTGAGCAAAAGTCGTTTAGTTCGTTGAATCCAAATGATATTTTACAAAGTATTGCTGGTTTTCAAAACGGTACTCCAAATATTGAAGCTTTAACAAAACTGTTTCAAGGTATGGGGAGTGAGTTTTTGCTCGGTAGTGCGGTAGGAGCAGTTGTCATGACGCTTGTAAATACGCAATCGTTAGGCGATTTATTTAAACAAACAGATAAGGAAGGAGAATAAGATGATACCGTTGTTTCCATTTTTTGCAGGTGCAACTCTAGGCGTGGTAGGAGCTATTTTTTTAAATAATAAAAAAACACGCAAGAAGCTTTATGAGGGTAAAGAGTATCTTCAAGAAAAAATAAGCGAAAGCAAAGAGAGCCTGAGTGCGATGGGTGAGTGTATCAAAGAGAAATCTACTGAGAAAAAGAGTACGAAAAAGGAATCTACAAATGAGTCTGATTCATTGGTATGAGAGTGATTTTATGCCACATGCGCATAAAAATATGATACAAAATTTTACGGTTGGATTTGTCAGCGGTGCTGTTGTTTCTGGCATCAAGAATATGGCAGAAACACAGCTTGATGAGAGTCAAAAGCTCAGAGACGGTTTTAAAACTGCCGTACAAAGCGGTATAGCCGCAAGTATGATAGCCGATGCAAATCATAAAATGATGCATAACAACCATGTAGGTGCTCTTATATCTTTTGGTATCGGAGCTTTAGGCGTTTACGCTATACAAAAATTAGCACAAAAAACTAAAAAAGAAGAGGTAAAAGAAAATGCATAATCAAAATAAGTATCAAAACAATAATCCACAAAATGGTAATGGTGCGATGGGACAGATGGGTCAAAATTCAAACCCATATATGCAAAATGCTCCAGCTATGCAAAATCCATATTTTAATCAATCTGCTCAACCTAAGAGTTTGTACGCATCCTACTTTGGAGAGACTCCTAGTGACAAATTTTTAAGAGGTTTGCTAATCGGTGGAGCTGCTGCGTATCTTTTGACAAATGAAAATGCACAAAAATCTATCATCAAAGCAGGAATTAAAATTTACTCAGCTCTAGCTGGTGGCGTAGAAGAGTTTAAAGAGAAGATTATGGATGTTAAAGCAGAGCTCGAAGCAGAAGCAGAAGAAAAATTAGATTAATGATGCATAATGAAAAATGAGACTGTTTTTGGAAGCTTAGAGCTTTTGCACTCTACATCACAGCGTATGAGAATACGCTATACATGTAGGCATAAGTGCAATATGCAAGAGATAAGTGTTTATATTTCGCTTTATGATTGGGTGAGGGATGTGCGAGTCAACAGAGAGACGCAATCTCTCATCCTACATTATAAAAATCTCAGTAGTGATGCAGTGATAGAGAAGTTAAAAAATATCTCTGTGGGGGATGTTGAATCACGTACTTTAGAAGGTGAGAGTAGTAAACTTTTTCCATTGACTATGCCTCTAGCGGTTCTTGGCTCAGTTTTAGTGCTTCCGCAAAGTTTGAAGTTTCCGATTACTTTTTTAGCAACCTATAAAAATATACTCAAAGGTGGTAAATATCTCTTAAAAGGTGGAATTACCTCTGAGGTGCTTGAATCTTTGGCAATCATTATCTCTTTGCAAAGAAAAGATTATTTTGCAGCGGCAACAACAAATTTTTTACTTGAGTTCGCAGAGTATATTGAAGAGAACATTGAGAAAAAATCGGATGCCATGCTTCAATCTTTATTAGTTCCTGACATAAAAGAGGTGTGGGTAGAAAACGAAGGTGTGGATTTATTAATCCCTTTTGAGGATGTCAAAGTAGGCGATATCGTCATTATCAATGCAGGAGATACCGTACCGGTGGATGGAACTATCATCTCTGGTGAAGCCTCAGTGGATGAATCTTCTATGAGTGGTGAAGCGATACCTGTGAAAAGATCAAGAGGAGATTACGCAATTTCTGGAACAATTTTATTAGAGGGTCGTATCAAAATCTGGGCGGAACAAGTTGGAGAACAGAGTGCATCTTATAAAATTGCTTCTATGATAAAAAGTTCTCTTGAATCTAAATCAAATACGCAGATAGAAGCATCCAAATTAGCTGATAAATTAGTACCGGTTACTCTGGGACTTGCAGGAATCTCTTATCTTTTTACGAGAGATTTAGAGCGTGTTGCTGCTGTTTTTCAAGCAGATTATTCATGTGCTCTCAAACTTGCAACTCCGGTTGCCTTTAAATCAGGCATGTATCAAGCAGCAAATGAGGGAGCTCTTATCAAAGGTGCAGACATCTTAGAAAAAATTTCACAAGCAGATACAATCATTTTTGATAAGACAGGGACGCTAAGTACTGGAAAACTTAATGTCAAAGAGGTCTTTTCGCTCGATGATAGTTGGAGTAAAGAGGATATTTTATCCTTAACGGCGAGTATAGAGGAGCACTATTTTCATCCGATTGCAGAAGCTGTGGTCAATGCGGCAAAATCTTGTGACATGTATAAACATTTTCACCACACTGAAGTGGAATTTATTGTTGCACATGGTGTATGTGCATTTGTAGATGGAAAAAAAGTTTTGATAGGGAGCAGACACTTCTTAGAGGATGATGAACAGATACCATTTCTTATATCAGAATCTATCATAGAAAATGAGTATGAAAAGGGCTCTACACTTTTATATATAACCTATGATGGAAAATTGTTAGGGATGATATCTTTGTATGATGAGACAAGACAAAATGCAGCTCAGACTATAGAGAGATTAAAAAATCTAGGTATAAACAACATAGTTATGCTTACGGGTGATCATATTCAAAAAGCGAATTCTATGGCAAAAGAACTTGGTATAAAAAATTTTCATGCACAACTGACGCCTCAAGACAAATTAGAAATTGTCAAAAAATTAGCTCAAGACGGGTCTAAAATCATCTTTGTAGGAGACGGCATTAATGATGCTCCATCCCTCGCCCAGAGTAATGTCGGCATAGCCATGCAGCGTGGTGCAGATATAGCAAGAGTAAGTGCAGATGTAGTTCTTTTAGAGGATGATATCGGAGTGATTGCTGATATTAAAGAGTTGGCAGATAAAACACTCAAAAGAGTACAAAGTAACTACAATGCAACGATAGCTATCAACAGTGCAATTTTACTTTTGGCTACATTTGGAAAACTCTCTCCTGTAGCAGCTTCCGTTCTTCATAATGGCACAACAATAGCTGTTTTAGCCAATGCTATGAGAAAGTTTTAATCGTATGTTTGAGAGAGATATTCATATAAATAGATTTTTCCTGTTTTTTTCATTTCTATTTTTATTTTAAATTGGATGA
>JAUSKV010000097.1 GCA_030646745.1 Sulfurimonas sp.
ACATCAGTTCAACATGAGAGTTGTCAAAGTTCTTCATAGTGTTCATGGCTGAAAGAACCCCAACAAGCTTCCAACCCTTGTCAAAGTGTATTGTCGTATTTGCATAGATGAAGCTCCATGTAAAAATTAGAAAGATAATTACTTTCATATATATATTCCCACCTTCTATTTTATGTTGTGATAAGTATAGTGCAAAGAGTGTGTGTTAGTCATTAAAGCATATAAAGAGCATAGACAAAAATTCCAGATGAATATGCCAATAAAACCCACATGCCAAGCTTTTTAAATATCGCCCAAAAGGAGATGGCAATATGAAGTGCTAAAAACGGTATGCTGAGGGGCACAACATGTTTCGTTTCTCCTAATAAAATCAAACTTTGCAGCAACCCGTCAAACAGATTCCCGTAACCTATAATATGCAGAAATATGCTAAGCGGATAAAAGAGGATAAAAAGCATACTCAAAATGATAGAAAACGGGTGGTAGAAGCCGAAAGCTCCAAAAATAGCCAAAGCAAGGGGAAGCATTAAGAGGTAGGTGGTAAATTCAACTAAGAAAAATTTCCAAACAGTGCTGAGATGTTTGAAGTGAATGAGAAATAAAAAAATATAAAAAACACCAAAAACAGAGAGCCAGAATCCAAGCGAAAAGAGAAGTCGAGGAAAGAAGACCAAAAGCAGTAGTATAGTTAAAAAAAGTGTTTGCATAGAGATGATTTTAAAACCTCTGTCATACATAACTGTGCCGACAATCAGCATGGCAAAAGAGCGTAAAAGTGAATCAGGCGAGTCTAAAAAGAGCATGTAAAAGAGCAAGAGTGTGGCAATTATCACAAACAAATCGACTTTAGAATTTCTGTAAACAAAGTATCTGTTTTGCAAAATTTTATAAGGGCGAGAGAGCAAAAGATAGAGCAGGGCACTTAAAATACCAAGATGAAAACCGCTAATAGCGACGATATGCGAAACCCCTAAAACCGAAAAATTTGCTTGAAGATTTTTTTCTAATGGCATTGCAAAAAAGAGTGCTTGATAGACGCTTGCTATTTCCTTGCTTTCATGTTGTGCGGCAATAAAGTTGTTTAATTTTTGTTTTAGAGTTTCATCATAACTACTATCGAAGATGGTAGAGTAGGAAAAAAAAGAGGTTAAAAAGTTATAAAAAGTAACCTTATCTGTAGTTATTTCTAGTTTGAGTGTTTTGCCTGTTGCATCTGCAAAGGCTCTGTTTTTCATGGTGTAAAATACAAATCCCGTATCACTTTTTAGCTTCAGAATCTGATAGGTCTTTGACTCTTTTGTTTTTGTATATTGGCTTAAAACAGTAGCATTTACAAGTGCAGTATCAAATTTTGTAAAATTCTTGTAGTTTTGATACTCCATAAGAAGCGTGTAAAAAAGGATAAATCCGCATGCAAAGAAGAAGTTTAAAAAGTCTCGCTTTGCATTAAAGAGCGAGACTTTTTCGAGCATGGCTAAAGGGTGGGCATCGAGATGGAGGAGTCTCCAAAGTCAACCTGAGCGGAACGGGTATCAATATTTTCATAAACAGTTTCCACTCCCTTTGCAAAGGATGGAGTATCAATAAAGCGGGTAAGTTTTTTCTGAAAAATAAGCTTTACATGTCCGGTCGGTCCATTTCTCTGCTTGCCTATGATAATCTCAGCCTCCTCCTCCTCTTTTTCAACATAGGAGGAGTTAAACTCTTTGCCGTCGGCTTTTGCAGCTTTCTCTCTCTCTTTTTCCTCCTTGTAGAGATAGACATCGTCGCGGTAAACGAAGAGAATAATATCCGCATCCTGCTCAATCGAGCCAGATTCACGAATATCGCTGAGCATCGGTCGTTTGTCATTTCTGCTCTCAAGTCCGCGGTTGAGCTGTGAAAGTGCGACGATTGGCATGTTCAGCTCTCTTGCCAACATCTTCAGACCTCTTGATATTTCCGAGACTTGCAAGTGTCTATCTTGCGTCCCGACACCGCTCATAATCTGTAAATAGTCAATTACCGCTATCTCAATCTCAGGGTGCTGATTTTTTAGTTTTCTCAGTTTGGAGCGGAGCTGATTTATATTGATACTTCCATGGTCATCGACATAGAGTTTCGCACTGTTCATCTTGTTTATTGCACTACTTAGGCTGCTCCATTGGTCATCGTTCATGTCCCCGACACGAAGTTTTTGAAGAGGAATAGAGGTTTGAATAGAGAGAAGTCTCAGCATGAGCTGCTCTGCCGGCATCTCCAAAGAGAAAAAAGCAACACCTTTTCCCTGCATGATAAGAGAGTTTACGGTGTTTAATACAAAAGAGGTTTTTCCCATGGCAGGACGCGCGGCGATGATAACCAAGTCCCCTTTCCCAAAACCGGTCGTCATTTTGTTGAGTTCGTGGTAGCCCGTATCCACTCCAACCAAAACAGTATTCCCACGCGCTTTCATCTCTTTGATGTACTCCATGGTGTCAAAAGTCATCTTTGGAGAGTCTTTAAAATCGCTTGTCTGGTTGTCTTGCGTGATTTCATAGAGCTTTTTCTCAACGATGTCAATCACTTCGGCACTCGTGAGTTCCTCTTCAACCGTTACTCTTTTTATCTCCGTTGTAAGGGTTAAAAGGTGGCGTTTGAGCGACTTGTCTTTTATCTCATTCACATAGGCTTTTGTGTTTGAGATAGGGTTTGCAGAGAGAATCTCCAACATAACCTGTTCATCAAATTTTTTGACTTTAAGAAGCTCTTTTTTTATAAACTCCTCATCAATCGGCTCATCTTTTTGTAGCAATGTTAGCATCGAAGCAAAAATATCTTGATGTGCAGGAAGATAAAAATCATCTTTTTTCAGGGCGGTGCTAAGCTCATCAAACTGCTGAGGTTCAAAAACAATCGAGCTTAAAATCGAGCGTTCAAAGGCTAAGTTGTATAAATTATCTTGCATCAGTTATTCTCTTTCGACATTTTTTCTATCTCTTCTATAAATCTATCCACAAGTTCACTCTCATCAAGGTTTGCCACAACATCGCCCTTAACCATGACAAGCCCCTTTCCTTTGCCGTATGCAATCGCAACATCGGCATGTGCGGCTTCGCCGATGGCATTGACCACGCATCCCATGACGGAGACATTGAGCGGAATTTTTATGTGTGCTGTGCGTTTTTCTATCTCACTCACCGCACTCACTAAGTCCGCTTCGATTCTTCCGCATGTCGGGCAGGAGATAATGTTGAGACCATCAGGCATTGCACCGCTGTCTTTTAAAATCGCCCTTGCAACTTTTATCTCTTCTTCAAGTTCTCCCGTGATTGAGACGCGCATCGTATCGCCGATGCCATCGAGCAACAATGCACCAAGCCCGATAGAACTTTTGACTGTTGCATGAAAAAGTGTTCCAGCCTCAGTCACTCCAAGATGAAACGGATAACTGTTTTTTGGTCGAAGCATTCTATATGCGGCTACAGTTCGCTGAACATCACTTGCTTTGAGAGAGATTTTTATGTCAGAAAATCCTAAATCTTCAAGATATTTGATGTTGTACTCCGCAGAGGCGACCATGCCCTCGGCAGTTTGTCCGTATTTATTTAAAAACTCTTTTTCCAAACTCCCTGCATTCACACCGATGCGGATAGGAATATTTCGTGCCTGACACGCTTTTACAACTTCGGCAACTTTCTCTTTTGAACCGATATTTCCGGGATTGATACGGATGCAGTCCACAACTTCAGCGGCAATAAGAGCAAGCTTATGGTTAAAGTGAATATCTGCCACAAGAGGTAGAGAAATCTGCTCTTTTATGGCTTTAAGTGCAAGTGCATCTTCCATATTGGGAACGGCAACACGCACGATGTCACACCCCGCAAAATGAAGTCTGTTTATCTGCTCCACCGTACTTGCAACATTGTGAGTCTGCGAGAATGTCATAGACTGCGTAGAAATAGGCGCATCACCGCCAACAGCAACATTACCGACGAAAATTTGTTTAGTAGGAATTCTTTTTATCATGAGAGAGATTTTATCAGTTTTGGTATAAAAGAGGGCTTTGATTGTTGATTAGTACAATCATTCGGTACAATGTGAAACATAGTTAAAAATAATCATTAAGAATTTTATTGTTACGGATAGAGAACCTTTTGAGGAGAGCATGATATATGGAACAATTGACTGATTTAAAAGCGATTCTTCATTCCAAAAGAGCAAATATCTATTATCTTGAGATGTGTCGAGTTATGCAAAAGGATGGCAGGGTACTCTATTTGAGCGAAGCAAGCAAAGAGTACCAATATTGGAATATACCTATCGCCAATACAACCTGTTTGCTTTTAGGTACAGGCACTTCCATCAC
>JAUSKV010000103.1 GCA_030646745.1 Sulfurimonas sp.
ATATACTGAGTTCAATTCAAACACATGAGTATATTTTTCATGCTAAAGATAAAATATACATTGATTGTTTGATGTCACATAGAATTATCAAAGAAGAAAATAATACATATAAGTTGTTAAGAGATGGAAAACAGTTTATACAAAATGGTAAAATAAGTAAAAATATTAAGCAATTGATTAATGATATAGTTAAAAAAGACTAAAAAAACAATTCTTAAAGTTTAATTTTTATGAAAGGCAATAATTAATGATTTCTCTCTGCCTCATACTAATGCCCTTCGGCAAAAAAAAGATGAAAACGGCAAGACCATAGATTTTGACAAAGTTTACAACGATTTCATAAAACCATCCATTTTAGATGTTGGACTAGAGCCTATCCGAGCAGATGAAGAAGCTATTTTGGATTTACAAAAAATTAGATAGAATGATAAACAAAAGGAGTATTTTAAAATGAAGATGTTAGATCAAAATATAATCATAGATTATTTAAAGCAACATAAAACTGATTTTAGTGAAAGGTGCTCTATTGTAAAGATTGGATTGTTTGGTAGTTTTGCTACAAATAAAAACACAGATGATAGCGATATAGATATAGTTTATAAAACATCATCAAAAGGTTTGACTTTTGCACAGGCTTCACAACTTGAGGATGAATTATCTATAGAATTTGGTAAGGATATAGATTTGGTAAATGAAGATTTCATGAACCCTTTGATTAAAAGAAAAGCTGTAAAAGATATTATTTATGTATAGCGATAATAATCTTATCTATATTTTTACTATAGATGATGCTTTAAATTCAAATTTTTATACCCATTTGAAATATTTAAAAGATAAAAAATAATGCAACCACTCTGCTTCATACTCATGCCCTTCGGCATAAAAAAAGATGAAAACGGTAAAACCATAGATTTTGACAAAATCTACAACGGTTTCATAAAACCATCCATAGAAGATGCCGGACTGGAACCCATTCGTGCAGATGAAGAGCAGATGGGCGGAATCATCCATAAACCTATGTATGAAAGGCTGATGCTGTGTGAGTATGCCGTGGCGGATTTGAGTAGTGCGAATGCAAATGTATTTTATGAGCTTGGTATTCGTCATGCCATTCGACCTCATAGCACTATCTCCATCTTTGCTTCCGATACCAAACTCCCTTTTGACATCAGTTTTTTACGCGCATTGCCTTATGATAGAGAGCTTCATGATGTAGAGAGTTTAAAAAAACAGCTCACGGCAAAACTGCTCCATGCCAAAAATGAGAAACATACAGATTCCCCACTTTTTCAGCTTGTAGAAGGACTCAAACCATCCAACATTGAGCATATTAAAACGGATGTATTTCGAGAGAGGGTGGCGTACAACAAAACCATCAAAAGCCGCCTTAAGAATGTAAGAGATATAAAACCCTTAGAAGATGCAAAAGCAGAGCTGAAAAGTTTGGAACATTCTCTTGGAAATCTGAGCGATGTAGAAGCTGGGGTAATCATAGACCTTTTTCTCTCATACAGAGCGGTTGAAGCGTATAGCGAGATGATTGAGTTGGTTTTCCACATGCCAAAACCTCTCCAACAAACGGTGATGGTACAAGAGCAGTTAGGATTTGCACTCAACAGAGCAGGGCAGAGAAAAGAGGCGATAGAGGTACTCGAAGAGCTAATAAACAAACATGGCAAAAACAGTGAAACATGCGGCATACTCGGACGGGTGTATAAAGATTATTGGAGTGAAAACAGTTCAAACGAAACTCTGGCAAAAGGGTATCTGAAAAAAGCGATTCAGATTTACTTGGATGGATTTGAATCCGACTTCAGAGACGCTTACCCCGGCATCAATGCAGTTACGCTCATGGATATTGCCGCAGATAAAAGAAAAGATGAAATCCTACCCGTAGTTACTTACGCCCTAAAACAAAAGATGAAAAAAGGTGCCGACTACTGGGACTATGCGACACTTTTAGAACTTGCAATTTTGGAAAATAACAAAGAAAAAGCTAAGGAGTTGATAGCGGATGTTTTAGTCCATGTAAGAGAGCCTTTTGAGCCGAAAACTACAGCGAATAACATCAGGTTTATCCGTGAACATCGAGAATCAAAAGGTGAAGAGTGTGGATGGATAAAAGAGTTAGAGATGATGTTAAATAGCACAATATAGGGTCTCGATTTCCTATTTTTGGGGCACGGCAAGTCTCTTTAAATCTTTCTTTAAAAATCAAAAATGTCATCTAAAGAGATTTCATCACATGTATTTTCTTTTGGCATAATCATGGCTTGAATCGTCTCGTAATCGGCTTTTAAAGAGTTGTCCATAAAGTAAAGATTTGCACCTCCATTTATAAAGAGTGTCTGCAGCCAAGTGTCTATGTTCTCTATAAAACCGTCTAAAAGCAATATCTCCGATTTATTAAGCTCTATAAATCTATCTTCATTTCCATTAATAAGATTAGAAAAATTAGTTATCGTAATTGTAATCGGAGAGATTCTTTCATAGTAGCTGAGAGTTAAGCAAAAGAGAGAAAGGATGGACCTCAGTGATATGAATATATTTTTATTAAAGCCAACTCTATTGATTTGAAAAGCTAGTTCCTGCATATCTTCACTCAATTTCAAGAGATACTCTAAATCTTCTTGATTTAAAAAAGTATAAGCTTTTACACTCTTATTTTCTTGGGGATTGGTAATAGAGTTTATAAGATATTGCTCTCTTTTTTCATTTTTGAGATTTATTTCTTCTCTATTTTTTAGACACTTTAATTTACTTAGCTTAATGCTTATTTTCTTTTTGTCATAGAGAAATTCAAAGGGTGTATTTTGTATGTAAGACTTAAAAGAGCGAGCTATCTTTTGATTCCATAGTGTAAAGTAAAAATACCCGTCACTTTCCTCTAGCGTAATTTCAAAATAGAGCTTCTTGTTCTCTCTTATAAATGATAAGGCAAAGTTGTGGAATTTTGTAACAAATGCATGGATTAAATCATGTGTTGGATTGTTGGATGCGCTTATAAAGTCCCAAAAGAGGTTTACATCTTCTTTGTTCCTGATAGAAATTACATATCTTATATGATAGACATCTTTATCGTTAAACAGATTTATGATTTTCTGTTTTTGTCTCATAACAGACTGCTTATAGAAAGATGGCTGTACTCATGTTTGGCAACTTTTTTTTGTACCGACAAAATTGAGTTGATGTTTTTTGAAGATCTGTTTTTCGTTGCTTTTGTTAGGATTGCTATAGAGGCGCTTACGGTAAGAAGCGGAAACTCTTTTACATTCTCCTCTCTATCTTTGGAGATTATAAATCCTCGCTCTTTATCCTCTTTGGAGTAGAAAGTTTTAGCGTCTTGTGTGAATTTTGTTATAACATTTATGATTTTTTTTGTATAGGAATACTCATCTTCGCTATTGTGTTGCACTGCCACAAAAAAATCATCGCCGCCGATATGTGCTTTACAAAACTCCGGTGGCAGGTGTTTTTTTATAATATCCGCAAAAAGCAGTATAACCCTGTCCCCGTTTCTAAAACCGTACACATCATTAAATGCTTTGAAATTGTCTAAATCAAAATAGCACAGCAAATAGGAGTCGTAATTGGATGAAGCTGTTGCAATATATCTCTCGATTACCGTGTTTCCGGGGAGTTTCGTGAGAGGATTCTGTTCTCTCGCAAAGAGTATGTTCTCCTCGTTCATGATGGTAATAATAGCCCTTGCAGAGAGGTAGCCATAATATTTTGAGTTGTTTGTAAGAATAATACCTCTGGAATCTTTATTGTTTGAAAACAGCTCTATAATTGTTGTAATGTCGCTGTTGATGTCGGCTATACCGCAGTAGCTGATTAAATTTTTTAGTTTTGATTTTTTTGTACCGTCATTAAGAAGAAGTGCTTTGCCATATTGGGTGTATAAAAACTCTTTGATTGTATCCTCTTGGAGTATTCCGATTGGTTCGTCGTTTGAATTTACAATCGGTATGAGCTGGCTATTTGGATATTTTTTGAAGTATTCTATGACTTGATTCATTTTTGATTGAACGCTCAGAGGCTTAATCTTGTCTAAATAAACATCTAGTTTATAATCGCTTTCGGCTCTTTTGTCATGTTTAATCAAATCGGAAATAGTGTTATATTTCTGATTTATCTCTTTTGTATTTTTAGTCGGTCTCTGCACAAAGTAGCCCTGAACTAAATGACACCCTATCTCTTTGCATGTCATAAGCTCTGCCTTCGTCTCAACACCCTCGGCAATCACTTTTATGCCAAGTTGAATAGCTAAGTGCGTTATGCTATTAACCATTATTTTTTTCTTTATATCTTTTTCTATATCTGCTAAAAAAAATCTGTCTATTTTGATAACATCAGGGGTGCTTTCATAAAGCAGTTTATAGCCGGAGTAGCCGACACCAAAGTCGTCAATAGCGATGCAAAACTCTTCATCTCTGTAGTGCGACAGAATCCTCTCCATCTTACAATTGCTTGTTATTTCATGTCTCTCTGAAATCTCAAAACAGATAGTATCTTTTTCAATTCCATATTTTTTGAGCAATGCGCTTGTATTTCCGCTTGTAAAGTTAGCCATTTTAAAGAGACGGTTATCGAGGTTGTAGAAGAGTTTAATATTTTTAAAATTATCTATTTTTATGAATTTTTTTATAGCCTTCTCACGAAGAGCTACATCAAAAGAATAGAGCAGATTGTCTTTGTAGATTTGGTCAAAAAGTTCAAAAATGGAGTTAAAACCCACCTCTTCATAGTTTCTGAGGAGGGCTTCAACCGCATAAGTTTTGCCGGTATGAATATCTACAATCGGCTGAAAAGCTATATCTAAAACTTCTAAGTTATCTAACCATGTTTTGGGTAATGTGTTTTCCATGAGCAAAAGTTTATTATCATACTATTGCAAAATAGTTACAATACATCTAAAGAGTGCTTTTGGAACTTTTTATGTATAATTTCTGAAGTAAAAAGTAATATATAAGGGGTTTTCAATGAGAACATTGACTTTAGAAATCCAAAATGATACCTTAGCTGATAGAGTGATTTGGATGTTAAATCATTTTAGTAGTGATGGATTGATAATAAAAGAGTTGGAAGAAGAGGATACTAAAATTGATACATATCACAGTATTTCACAAGCAGTGAATGAGCTTAATTTGGTTAAAAGCGGTAAGATAAAGGCAAAGCCAGTTCAAGATTTATTGAATGCTCTGTAACATTTTAACCATTCCAGAATTTGATAAAAATGTAAAAAAACTTTCAAAGAAATATAGAAATATAAAAATTGATTTAGAAAAGTTTATAGATGAGTTAAAGAAAAATCCTACCATGGGTACTCCTTTAATTGGGAGTTGCTATAAAATAAGAGTTGCAAACTCATCCGTTCCAGTTGGTAAAAGTGGAGGGTTTAGAGTTATTACTTATTTCATTGACAAAGACAATAATATTTATCTTTTAACTATTTATTCAAAGTCTGATGCAAGTACAATAGCAGATTTTCAAATTTTAGAACTATTAAAAAAGATTAATTAATAGACCTTTTCCATAACTTAAATTGATTCGTCATTTTTTCTCGAAATAAGCGTCTTCGAACGAAGTGAAGCAATCTAAAAAGAGAGTTATGTAAGTAAGTAGTTTAGATTCTTTTAACTATTTTATATACTTTCCTCTAATAAGAAATTACCGCAATGAGGGCATTTGATATTGAACTGGTCTATAGGTTTTGTTGCATGATACGACCAATACTCCCATTCTTAATTAAACGATTTTTACGGACACTGCAATAGTTATACTCATGTGATGTTTACAATCCCGACAAATTACATTGTTCCCATATCCTATCCCAGATTGAAAAGGAAATTGTATTATTTTGGTTGTTACAAAGTTTCAATCGTGTTTTAATATGAAGTTAATTAAAATTAATATACACTTAATAGAATCTTTATAATATAAATTAATTAGGGCGGTTTTGAAAAATGAGTGTATTAAATAAAATATTTTATGGTCCCGCAGGTACAGGTAAAACAAGAGAAGCAATAGCGGAAGCTGTGAGAATTGTTTGCAATAGTGAAAAATTAAACTTGAAGTTTGATTATAACGACAATGTTGGTGTTCTAAAAAAATTCAAGGCTTTTGCAAAAACATCAAAACTTAGTACGAATGACGAAGGAATTATTAAAAAAATTCAAAATTTATCAAAAACAGTTGATGAAGTTGTAAATTCATTGAACCATAATGATTTAAAAGAACTTACTGGAGATGGTCAAGATGGAGAAAAAGCTAAAACAATAATTGAAGAATATAGAGTTTATCCACTTATTGATACGGTTACTTTTCATCCTAGTTATACATATTAAGATTTTGTATAAGGAATAAGTGTTGAAACTACTGATAAAAATCAGATAATTTAT
>JAUSKV010000123.1 GCA_030646745.1 Sulfurimonas sp.
TTATAAAGTAAATCTTAAAGCAGAATTAGAAATTAGACAAATTCATGAAAAACTGGATCACCTTTTGTCTAAGCAGTGGGAGAGACTTATGCAGATACAAGAAATTCAAATTGAACAACTTTCAGAGATGAGCGAACATGCAAAAAGCAGAGCAAATATGATAGAATAGCAACATGAAAAAATTTATTTTAATACTATTTTTATCCTCAATGTCTCTGTTTGCAACTCAAAAGATTGTGTTACAACTTAATTGGCTTAGTCAATTTCAATTTGCAGGGTACTATGTTGCTAAAGAGATGGGATACTATAAAGATGTTGGTATGGATGTTGAAATTAAAGAGTTTAATAATCAAATAGATTTATCTTCAGTAGTTAAAAAAGATGGAGCCGACTTTGCAGTTGGTCGTTCGTCACTGTTAATAGATAAAATTAATGGCAAAGATGTTGTTGCATTGGGAGCTATTTTGCAGGAAGATCCATTAATGCTTTTAGTCAGGGATGACAGCAATATAAGCTCGCTAAGTGATTTAAAGAACAAACAGATAATGCTTACAGATGATGCAAAAAGTACAGCATCCATTATGGCGATGCTCTCTTCAAGTGGTATAACTCAAAAAGATATAGAAATAGTTCCGCACAGTTTTAATTTGGATGACCTTATTAAAAGGAAGGTTGACGCGGTAGCAAGCTATATCTCCAATGAGCCGATAGTGATGGAGGATAAAGGCATAGGATATAAGATTTTTCACCCAAAAGATTATGGATTTCAGTTCTATAGTGATATTCTCTTTACCTCTTCAGATTTTATAAAAAAGAATCCTAAATTAACAAGAGATTTTTATGAAGCATCTATCAAAGGGTGGGAATACGCTTTTGAAAATATTTCACATACGGCTGAGATTATCTATAAGCGCCATAATACACAACATAAAACGCTAATACAGCTCATCAAGGAGGGTGAAATTCTCAAACGATTAGCGTATAGCAAAAATGGAACAATTGGTAATTTAGATATAGATCGACTGAACGACATAGTGAAAGTTTACAAAGTATTGGGACTTTCTTCAAAGGATGTTAATTTAGATACTTTTATTTATGAGTATAATCATCCTAAAGAGCTTATATTCAAACTTAGTTATGATAGGATTTTTCATATTGCTCTTTTAGTTGTTATTTTTTTGATAATTCTTACTTTTGTTATACTCTTCATTAGTTTTCGTAAGCATTGGCTCCACACAAAAGGTGATCTCAAAAAAGAGATAGCTAATCAAAAAAAGGAAATCGAGAAACAAAATAAACTTATTTTAGTGCAATCAAGAATGGCAGCAATAGGCGAGATGCTAAGCAACATTGCCCATCAGTGGCGACAGCCTTTAAATATTATCTCTCTTAACACCGTTAAAATTGAAACTTCTATATTACTGGGAAATAAGATGGCAAATGAAGATTTGCTTGAAGTCACCGGTGAAATTAATCGACAATCTCAATATCTATCTCAGACAATCGATGATTTTAAAAACTACTTCAATTCAAATGTTGATAGCTTGGCACCATTTAATCTCGAAGATGCGATTCAAAAACTAAATAAACTGACCAAAGACACCTTCAATAATAGCCATATTGAGATTGTTGTAAGGGTGGAGGATTGCACACTTGCTCAGAATGAGAGTCTCTTCATTCAAGCTCTCCTAAATATTTACAATAATGCAATACAAGCAATTATAGAGAGAGAAGCAACCTATAGGTACTTTTTTGTTGATGCGAAGCGTGATGCCAACGGTGCGATACTAACACTAAAAGATTCCGGTGGAGGAATTGATGCAGAGAGTATGTCGAAAATTTTTGAGCCATATTACACCACAAAGCACAAATCCAAAGGAACTGGGCTAGGCATGTATATTACTTATGGAATTATCACAGAGCAGTTTGGTGGTGCCATATCAGTAAACAATGCAGAGTATGACTATATGGGACATACGCTTAAAGGTGCAGAGTTTATTATTACAATTCCAACTGTGAAGAAGTCGTAAAAATTATCTAGCCTCTTTTATAGCATCGAGTGCTGCCGTATAATTTGGCTCTGCTGTTACCTCAGAAACTATCTCTTTATAAACCACATGTCCGCTTCTGTCAATAACAAAAACAGCTCTTGCACTTAAGCCTTTTAATTTATTATCATCCATAAGAACACCATAGGCTCTGCTTACAGCCTTGTCAATGTAGTCTGAAGCGACTGTTAAATTTTCTATCCCCTCTGTGGTACAAAATCTCTCCGATGCAAAAGGTAAATCCATGGAGATAACGGTTGTCTCACAAATATCAAGGTTGTTTACATCTTCGTTAAATCTTCTTGTTTCTGCAGCACATGTTTTAGTCTCTAGCGAAGGAACAGTAACGATTAGCTGTATTTTATCTTTAGCTCCGCCAATCTCTACATCATTCAAATCAATTCCGACAGCGCTCACAACCGGAGCTTTGTCTCCTACATTAACGGCATTGCCTGCCAAATTTACAGTTGTGCCCTTAAACATCGTTGTTTGCATAAAGTTTCCTTAAAGAATTTTGGAGTTATGTTATCATAAAAAGAATGTAATTTATCTTATTTACTACTATCTTCCTATATAATCTTTTAAAAATACAAAGAGCTCAAATGGAAAATCCTTTCGAATCAGGTCACATTAAAAACTATATACTTTTGTATGTCAGCGTGGTGGTTATTATGATACTTTTTTTCATCGCAAGTACGCTTTTTAATGAAGTAGAGAGTGTAGATAAAAAGGTTTTTGACACAAAAGTGAGTGAGGTTTCATACCAAGCCGAGGCACTTACGCATGCCGAGAAGGCAATGAAAAATATCGTAGAAGTAAACTCTTCGGGAATAAAGTTATTACCAAAGGCGTACTAACTGATGCTACACACTTAAACGAACAAGTCCGTTTAAGTGGCAGGGACAAGATGTCCCTACCACCCCCTAA
>JAUSKV010000130.1 GCA_030646745.1 Sulfurimonas sp.
CCACGATTTAAAAAGTAGAAGATTTGTTTTTGAAAATTTTAAAGATTATCCTTAAAACTCAATCTTTTGAATTGTAAGTGTACTCAGAACAATTACTTATGTAACTTAGGTTGCAGACAGTACTCTAAAATCGTACTATAATGCTACATATAAAAACAAAAGGATTCAAAATGTGTTTCAATGCAGGAAAAGCTGATAGAATTGTTAGAGTAGTAGCGGGTTTAGGATTGATAGGTTTTGGTTTGTTTAGTGGCAACCTTATTGTAGCTGGGATAGGTGCAATTCCACTGATTACAGGATTGGCAGGATTTTGTCCTTTTTATCCAATTTTTAAAATAAACACTGGATGCGAAAAAAAGTAATTCACAAAAAAACTCTTTGGTGTATAATACTCAAAAACTCCAAAGGGGGGGGGCTTTACTTTGAACTTAGATAATTACCCGTTTTATAACTTACTTGATAGTACATCAAAAGAGTTTTTGGATGGGCATCTCAAATTTGTAAAAGTTCCCAAAGATACGATACTTTTTTTTCAAGGCGATATTTGTGAGAGTATCTTATTTTTAATATCTGGAAAAGTGAGACTCTACATTCAATCAAATGATGGAGATGAAATAACACTCTATCAACTGAGTGTCGGTGAACAGTGTATCGTTAATACCGCTTCAACAATCTCTCAAACAAACGCAATCGGTTCTGCTGTAACTATGACAGACATTGAAGGTTATCTTTTTGATGCTTCAAGTGTTAAAAAACTAGCACACATGAGTGATGCATACCAAAGTTTTCTTTTTTCTGTATATACTCTTCGCATGAATGATTTGGCACAGCTTGTAAATGACATCAAGTTTAAAAAACTTGATGAGAGAATTCTGCAATGGCTTAAAAATCAGAATGAAAAGTTTATCAATACAACACATGAGAACATAGCAAATGAACTTGGAAGTACAAGAGTTGTAATTAGCAGAGTTTTAAAAGAACTGGAAAAAAGCGGTAGAGTTAAATTAACTCGAGGAGCTATTGAGTTAACTTATAACAAAGGTAGATTGAATGAATAATTTATTTAAATATGAAAATGCAATTAGAATAGGTATCGGAATTGTTTTAATAACTATTGCATCAAATTTAAGTTTATGGTGGATTTTTCCTGTCGGATTACTGATGATTTATACAGGTGTCAGTAGTCATTGTCCAATATATGCTGCATTAAATATTAACGAAGAACAAGCTTTGGAAAATTACTATCTTTCACAGCTCCCTAAATACAATCCCGAGCCCATGTTTCTTTTTGACAAAGAGGGAAAGCTTAAATTTACAAATATAGGCAATAGCAGCAGTTTAAAAGATAAAATTGACATCAAATCAGTATTAAACCCCCTAAAACCCGAAGAGTGTATATATAGTGAAATAAATCATTTGCAAAGCTATGAATCTGATGGGCAAAATTATATGGTTCATTTTAAATGTGTAAAAGATATTGATTCAATTTTGGCATATGCTTTTAATGCAACCGATTTGGTCAAGCTTCAAGATGAGATTATAAGCACCCAAAAAGAGATTGTTTATAAAATGGGTGAAATAGGGGAAACACGAAGCAAAGAAACTGGAAATCATGTTAAAAGAGTTGCCGAGTATTCATACCTTCTTGCAAAATTGTCAGGGTTTTCAGAGGAGGAAGCCGAACTTTTGAAAATGGCTTCTCCGATGCACGACATCGGAAAAGTAGGAATTCCCGACAGTGTACTGAAAAAACCAGGCAAATTGGATGAAGATGAATGGCAAATTATGAAAACACATGCGCAAATAGGATTTGAACTTTTACAACATTCACAGAGACCGATACTCAAAGCGGCAAGCATTGTGGCGTATGAACATCATGAAAAATGGGATGGAAGTGGATATCCAAATAGTAAAAGAGGAGAAGAAATTCATATTTATGGACGTATCACTGCTGTTGCTGATGTTTTTGATGC
Organism: Sulfurimonas sp.; assembly: GCA_030646745.1. Lineage (GTDB taxonomy): Bacteria > Campylobacterota > Campylobacteria > Campylobacterales > Sulfurimonadaceae > Sulfurimonas. The sequence goes on from JAUSKV010000130.1 coordinate 1,974, forward strand.
ACTTGGAAGTGAGCGAATTTATAAAGAAGCATGGAAGCTTGAACGGATTCTAGAGCTATTTAGTGAGCAAAGCAATAAACATTTTGACCCACGACTCATTGAACTATTTTTTACAAATATAGATGCTTTTTTAACAATAAAAGAGCAGTATAAAGATTAAAAATAGAGTCTCTCAATCATTTCGCCCTGCTCAGAGTTTTAAAATAGTTAGAAAAAAAGATGATAAAATTCAATTAACTTAAGAACCACCCTAGTTAATTTAATAGCGTATGCTCTATTACAATCTTTAAACCAATGCCAATCAGAACAATACCGCCTAATTTTTCAGCTTTGTTTTCTAAATACCCACCACCTTTTGAGCCGACAAAAACTCCAATATAGCTGAATATAAAGGTCACTACACCGATAATTATCATGGATAGATATGGGCTGAGTTGAAGTAGATTCAGAGTAAAACCTGCCGCCATGGCATCTATGCTTGTCGCTATTGCTAAGATGAGAAGTACCTTATTGGTTATTATTGCAATTTCATCTTCTGCATTTTCACCAAAACTCTCATAAAGCATTTTTCCGCCTATGATACTGAGTAAAATAAAGGCAACCCAATGGTCAATGGATTCTATATAAACACCAATTCCAAGGCTGGCAAGATAACCAAAAAGCGGCATCAAAGCTTGAAAAAAACCAAAAAACAGAGCGGCTTTAAGTGCTAAAGTTTTATCAAAATACTTATTTTTTACGCCAAGACCGATTGATACTGCAAATGCATCCATACTAAGAGCGAAAGAGAGCAGAAAAACTTCCAACATGATTAAAATTCCTATCTAAATTTGATTTGCGCAATACTATCAAAAAGTAGATATAAAACAATCGGAATGAGACCCATAAAAATAAAAAATTTTAGACTCAAAAATCAAACGCAACAAAAAAAAAGACAAAATTGTCACTCTTTTGCATTAAATACAAAAATATTACTAGAACATCTTATGCATTTGTCTGAGTAATAAATGATTGTAGCTGCATGAAGCAAGGTCATTTGAATTCCTAAACAAACTATATAAGGAGCTAAAATGAGCTGTAGTTCAAGCAATCCTAGTGAGTCTTTTCTGCCACAGGATATTCAAGATAAAATTCACAATCATCCGTGTTATTCTGAGGGCGCACACCATCATTATGCGAGAATTCATGTCGCGGTTGCCCCTGCTTGTAACATCCAATGTAACTACTGTAACCGTAAATATGACTGCTCAAACGAGAGCCGCCCCGGTGTGACAAGCGAGCGTTTAACTCCGGAAGAGTCTGCGAAAAAAGTGATGTTTGTCGGCGGAGAAGTTCAACGTCTGAGTGTTCTTGGCATCGCAGGACCGGGGGATGCTCTGGCGAATCCTAAAAAAACATTTGAGACTTTTAGATTAGTGCGAGAAAAAGCATCGGATTTGAAACTTTGTCTCTCTACAAACGGTTTGGAACTTCCAAAATTTGTGGACGAAATGGTGAAATATAACATTGACCATGTGACGGTTACAATCAACAGCGTTGACGAAACAGGCTTCATAGGCTCTAAAATCTACCCGTGGATTTTTTACAACAATAAACGCATCTATGGAAAAGAGGCATCTAAAATTCTTTTGGCGCGTCAGCTTGAGGGTATGAAAAAGTGTGTTGAGAATGGAATTTTAATCAAAGCAAACTCTGTTTTGATACCTGGAATAAATGACAAACATTTAGTAGAAGTTTCAAAAAAATTAAAAGAGATAGGCGTGTTTTTACACAACATTATGCCGATAATCTCAGAGCCGGAACATGGAACTGCGTTTGGGCTGGGCGGTGTACCAAGTGCCACAGACCAGCAACAGATGGAGGCACAAGAGGCATGCGGAATGGATATGAAACTGATGCAGCACTGCCGTCAATGCCG
>JAUSKV010000145.1 GCA_030646745.1 Sulfurimonas sp.
AAAATGGTTGTGATAAAATCGAATTGTAAAGCTCACTTTTACCAGATTTCATCTTACCTATAATTAACATGCCCTCGACCAAGTCCTGAGCATTAAAAAAAACCTTTGTTTTTTCCTTGCTTTTTTTATGAAACCCTGGCATTTTTACTTTTTGCGTGAACTCCTCATCAAAGCGAAAATTATCAATATACACCTCTTTTCTTTTCCTTGTAAAAGTGTTTAATTTATCCGTTGTAGCCCATCTGTACCCCGCCTTAACATTCGCGGGATTTGAGAAAGAACTATCAGCATATTTTTCAAATATAAACCCGTCTATCTGCTTATATCTTGGAAAAATTGAGTATCCATACAAACCAACAACACCAGCTGCAGCATAGGGTAGCACTGGTAATATATGCGCCAACTCACCGCCTGCTTTATTATAAATTCCTGTTGCAATCATCGCTAAATCATTCATTTTGTTTTTCCTTTTTTGTTTTTAATTTTCTATAAAAAAGGGATTTTTAGATCCCTTTCATTGTCTTTTGTTGACTTGCATTTTGCACAACTTCATTCACTTTTTCCTCAACTCCTTCAGCCCCAGCACTCAACATTTCCATGAACCAGCTCGGCAACTTAAATATAATTGTGACGACTAAAATGATTTTGATTGCTACGAACGCAACACTCGCAACACCATAGACAACATATCGCTCAATATCTGAAGATAATTGCTCCACAGATTCGCTTGTAAAATTTGTGATTCTATCCCACAAACCGCCACCTTTTACATCAATCACATCATTAATTACGCTCATATTTGAAAAGAAATCCATCAAAAGTATGTGCTGCAAAGAGTCCACAAGTGAGAGGGACCAAATAGCCAAAAACATAGAAACAGTGAGTAAAACTGTTCTAAACGCCGTTGAAATAACGCGACCTAAAGAGCTATAAATTTTCTCCTCTTGATTTGGTGAAAACGCATAAATAACTAAAAATAAAACCGCAAAGAAAGCCCATAATTTAGATAAAGCAAGCAAAATAAATGCAAGAACTCCAGAGACTACAAACACAATAATTGTTACAACTTCAATCATGGTTTCAATTACTAGAATTGCACCGCCGATTGCTATAGGTTTCGTCACAAGGGTTGAGCCGAAGGCGCTGTTGATTGTCTCAGCTATTTGATTACCATTGAACAGCGCTAAATGTGCCATATATTTTGAAATCTGTTGCATGGTACTTTCGTCTTTTTTATTTTCCGCCTTATCTGATAAATCACCGTTTTGCTCTAGCAAATAGCTTGTAACAGGCAAAAATACAATTGATATGTATCCCAATTCCGCGTAATTTTTCCACATAATATCATTGACATTTTTCAACTTATCGAGTTTTTGATCATAATTCATTTGGTTTGAATTTTGAGCTAATTTCGTTTCAATTTCTTTTATGCGCTGATAATTTCCAAGAACTTTTTTTCTATTATAAGAACAAGCTGATAAACTTATCATCTGCTTATCTGCTTTATATGCAGCGCTTTCAAAATAACCAGGATTGACAAACCCATCCGCACCGTATGGTGTCTTTTTACTTTCAAATAGAGCCGCTCTTGCTTCTCTTTCGCTTGCTGGATATGGGTTCAACTTCAAGGCACTCACAAAGTGCTCAGTAGTCGTAATCTCATCATAATTATTTTTAATTCCATCAAACCCGCCAACATTTTCAAAGCCTAAAATATCAATTCCGGACCATCCAAAAAGAGTTTCAGTTTTTGTTTCTTTATGCGTTTCAACATGCTTAATTTCAGGAACTGAGTTTTTGAGGACCTTGTTTCTAAAATCAATTAACTGATTTTCAATCGCTGTGAGATTGTATGTCTCAGTACATTGATTGTCGATTTGAGTTAAGTATGTAATCTCTTTATTAAGTGCCAATTTCTCACTTGTTAATGAATCTAACATCTCAACATTTGCAACCCCGCTTGTGGTTGTTAAACTCTTTAAATAAGAGCTGATAGCAATTTTTGCCAATCCATCACTCAAGTCATTTGTAAATCCATAAAGTGCGCGTAAATAATCTTGAATTCTTTGAGTTTTAACCTCAATTTCTTGATTATTGATTGTGATTCTTGAAACATCACCTGAATAAAAAATAACAAGTAAAACAATACCGAAACCCAATCTATGAATATGATTTTCACTTTTTGCTAATCCAGAAAATCGCGCGGATGCATTGATTGAAATCCAATTCATGAGAACATTCCAAAGTACAAAAATCACAAACAATGTGTTAATTGTCTCATTGATTAATTTGTTAGATTCGATAAAAAAATCAACATACATCACATAAGAAGAGCCGGCGACTTTTTTGATTTTAAGGTCCATGTTCTGATTGTCGGCTATTGCTTTTTCAATTTGCTCAGAGTTCAAATCACCATGATTTATAGCCATCAAGCTTTTCATTGAATCAATAAAGCCCTCGGTGACTGAGGGATTTGGAACAACTGTATAACCAGGGTTCATGTGAATTCGCCCTTGTTTTAGTGTTTTCTCAATATCAATTTTTTCTGCATCAATAGTTGAGAGAGCATCTAACCAATCCCCCAGGTCTAAATATTTTTCACCCCCGCTTGTTTTATAATCAACATCATATTTAAGCTGCATGTTGCTGATTTCACTTTCTCTCTTTTTTGCTTCCTCACGCATTGTTTTTGCGACTTCCGAACTGTCATAGTTAGAGGACTCATCAAATTGCTGCTTACAAACATTTTTGTGAAAAACTTGACTGTGCACCGGTGCCGACTTTGAAGACTCTTTAAAGTCTTGAGATAAATCATTTTTTGGAAAAACACTACATTTTACCTCTCCGTTCACGGGGTTGATATAGTCAACCATAGTCATGTGTGAGCCGCTATAAGACGAATTAAGAGGCGGACATCTCAAGCTTGTCGCATCCTGGCATGAGGTGCTAGTTGGCTCATTTTGAAAATACTTAACCGCGGTTTTTGTACCCTCTAACACCGCCGTTGTGTTTGTTGAAATTTTAGTGGTAGCTGCTGCTGTTGCTGTTTTTACATTTTCAATAGTAGTATTAAGTGATTGGTCCTCAGCCAAAGGAGCGGAAACACTCCCCGCGCCTGGCACAATCTCAGCGCTTAAAGTAAGAGTGAAAAATAATAATAAAAATAACTTTTTCATTTAGTCGGCTTTTGAACTTATGATTTTAAAATTTTTATCGTTCTTACCAATCAAAAACCAGTGATGATCTTGCACAAAAGTAACTGCACTGAAACTCTCACCTTTATGTGTTGTGGTAGCGTTTGTGTCTATGTCCATATAAATAGTGCCATCCGTCAAATCAACACGCTCATATCGATCAATACCATCTATTCGATCGTGCAAATGTTTCACTTTTAATTGATCTGCTTGTTTATCCAATTTTGCTTTTCTCTCTGCAACGGTTTGAGCTTGTAAAAACGCACTGTTTGCTTTTACTTTTTGTTCAAATGCAGATAATTCTATTTTTGTTTTTTCAACTTTTTTATAGCCATCAAGGGCATTAATCGCGCCAAATATTGCCAAAATAATTAATAAGGCATTAAATATTGTATATGTCAAAAAGTGAGGTTTTTTCTCAGCTATAACTTCAATAATAATTGCATCTCTTCCACCCCTAGCCTGCCAAAAATTCGCATATTCTTTTTTCATAAAAGAGACAAATAAGTTTTCTAAAAGAAAAAATGCAATAAGATACACAGCAGCCCGATTAAAAAACATAATACCCCACCATGTGAGCTCAGGGAACGGCTCAAAAACGCTGAAATATAAATAAGCAAGCGGAAACGGTAGAACACTTAATAATAAGACATTTCGCCCAAAAAAGCGATAAATTGAAGACCAACTTATATATAATAGAACGGATACACCCAGCGCGATTTGAGCGACATAATACCCGCCCCAATTTACGGCAAAAGCCAGGAATAACAAAGGCATAATATATTTTAAAACTATGATTTTTAATTTTGAAACTTTCGTAATTTTCAATTTGTTTGTCTCTGTTTCTATTGTGCCAGCCTCAACATCTATAAAAGCCAATTTTTCAGATTTCGCCCAAAATAACCACCAACTACTATATAGCCCGATTTTTGAATTTGTTTCCATTTTGTTTTTTCCTTTTTTTATTTTAATAGACTAAGATAAGGGAGATAACCCACACAACTGCCAAAACCAAACAGACTCACCAACATCAATATTGATAGAATTGTTTTTTTCACTTTTGATCTCCTTATGCTGTTTTAATTGAATCTGAAAGCCATTCAGCTATTGCTTGCTTGGTGTATAAAATACGCCCTCTTTTGCCATTGTTTACTTTTTTATACTCAGGACCAACTCCTTTTTCTTTTCTCCAGCGCTCAAGGGCAGAACTACTTACGCCTATAGCATCCGCTGTTTGTTTTTGGTTTAAAGCTAGTAACTGCTTAAACTTAGGGTTGATTTTATTTATCTCTGCTATAATTTGTACTATACTACTCACATCATTTCCTTGTGTATTAAATTAATAGTAGTATTATACTAC
>JAUSKV010000146.1 GCA_030646745.1 Sulfurimonas sp.
ACATAACCAGAGCCGCATCATTAAATTTGTACTCATCCAGATTTGCACGAACCTCTTTTGTAGCAAGATTTAATCTTGACATCATGTAGCGACCAAGGTCAGTTTTAACACAAAAGCCGCGCATATCAGGAAAAATATCTACATTCATCTGCAGGTATTTTGTAGCGTTATAAAGTTTGTTTGTAAAGTTGCGGTTGAGTTCGAGTTTTTCGCTGCTCATGCGAATATCACGCCCTTGCGCGGCGCTGATTGCAAGTGTAAAACGAAGAACATCGGCACTATATTTCTCTATCATGTCGAGCGGGTCGATTACATTTCCCTTTGATTTGCTCATCTTGTCCCCGTTTTCATCGCGGACAAGTGCATGAAGATAGATGTGGTTAAATGGAAGTTCTCCGACAAAACTCTCTCCCATCATCATCATTCTCGCAACCCAAAAGAAAAGGATGTCAAAACCGGTAATGAGAAGTGAGTTTGGATAAAAATCTTTCATGTCCTCCGAGCGGAAAAGTTTGTCCATTTCAGCGTCGCCATTTCCCCAGCCGAGAGTAGAAAAAGGCCAGAGTGCAGAGCTAAACCAAGTGTCTAAAACATCAGGGTCTTGAGCAATATTTTTAGATTTACATTTTGGGCACTCATGCTCTTCTTCTTTGAGTGAAGCCCACTCATGGTCACATGCATCACAGTAAAATACAGGAATCTGATGTCCCCACCAGAGCTGTCTTGAAATACACCAATCTCTTAAATCGCCCATCCACGAGTTGTAGGAATTTATCCAATGCGGTGGAAAGAACTTCGCTTCGCCGTTGTTCGTCTTCTCGATAGATTTTTTTGCAACTTCACTGCGTACAAACCACTGTTTTGAGATGTAAGGCTCAACAATATTTTTACATCTGTAACAGTGTCCGACTTGATGTTTATGCTCTTCTATTTTGACCATAAAACCCTCTTCTTCGAGGCGTTTTACGATGATTGTACGGGCTTCTAGTCTCTCTAGACCCTTAAATTCTCCGGCATAATCGTTTAAAATACCTTTTTCATCAAAGATAGTGATAAACTCTAAATCGTGTCTTTTTCCGACTTCGTAATCGTTTTGGTCATGTGCAGGAGTCACTTTAACAACGCCCGTTCCAAACTCCATATCGACATGCGTATCGGCGATGATTGCAACTTCACGCTCTAAAAGTGGAAGGCGGATTTTTTTACCGATGAGATGTTTGTATCGCTCATCTTCAGGGTGCACCATAACGGCAGTATCGCCAAAGTAGGTTTCAGGTCGTGTCGTTGCAACTTCTACATGTCCACTGCCGTCCGCAAAAGGGTATTTGATGTGGTAAAACTTGCCGTCATGGTCTTCATGCTCCACTTCAATATCGGAGAGTGCCCCGTCATGCGTACACCAATTGACCATGTAGTTTCCGCGAACAATCAAGCCTTGGTTGTAAAGATGAACAAAAGCCTCTTTTACGGATTTTTGAAGCCCTGCGTCCATCGTAAATCGCTCTCGCTCCCATGCAGGAGAAACACCCATTTTGCGAAGCTGCTCTGTCATAATTCCGGCAGATTCTGCTTTCCAAGCCCAAACTCTCTCTAAAAATTTCTCTCTTCCGAGTTCCTCTTTAGTGATTCCCTCTGCTAAAAGTTGCTTCTCTACAACATTTTGCGTAGCAATCCCCGCATGGTCGGTTCCCGGTTGCCAAAGAGTTTTGTAGCCGTCCATTCGTTTGTAGCGGGTGATAATATCTTGAAGTGTAAATGTAAGCGCATGCCCGATATGAAGGCGACCTGTAACATTCGGCGGTGGCATCATGATAGAGAAATTTTTTCCCTCTTCTTGGATATCTTTGTTGCCGTCTATCTCGAAGTATCTTCTACTTTCCCAAATTTTATAAAATTCTTCTTCTACTTTTTGTGGTTCGTAACCGTTTGTTGACATCGTTTTAGCCTTGTGTAAGAGGTATTTAAAATTGCGCGATTATATCTAAAGAGATGTGATGGTTTGCTTAGAAGAGCTTATATAACTGATGTTACGCACTAAAACGAACGCGTCCGTTTTAGTGGCTGATGCAGATGTCCCTACAACCCCCTAAAGCTACAAAACAAGAGAATCGTTTTTCGCTGTGCAAAAATGTTTCTTTAGAAAAAACTTTGATTTTCGAGAATTACACAGTGTTTTACATAGTTTATGAAAAGGTGTGAAACATCAGTAATTAAAAAAATTCAACTTTGCTATAATTTATTTTTGCATCTCTTCTAAATAGATTTTCAAGCATCAAGGCATCTGCTAAAAAAGATTTATCTGAGTAATGAATATCAGTAGCCGTCTGGTTTATAAAAATATTGTTGCACCAACTCATTAGTTCATCAGAAAGTACCATAATAATTTCGTAATACTCTTTATAATTTTTTGTACAATCAAGTGTTTCAAATATCATTGAGAGTTTTTTGATAGAAAAAGTAATATTAGAGAGTTCAATTATTTCATCTAAAACAGTTGAAAATCTTTTAAATTCGTTTGCAACTGCCTGTGCATTTTTTTGTGTAGGATTATGAACAAATTTATTGATGTACATGTCAATATCTTCACAGATAGAAATTAATATTTCTGCCGTTGAAGTTAGCTCGGCAGGGTAGTTTGCAACAAATTGTTGAGCGGACATGCTCTCATACTGCGTGAGAAGCAAACCAATATTATTTTCATCTAAAAGATTATTTTCATCAAAATCTATTTCTTTATCACTTGTTGGCTCGTTTAGAAGCATTTGCAAACCATATTCGCCGGCGAGTTCCTGTTCAATGGTGTCCTGAAAGTTGTATATCATCTGTAAATCATTAATTTCTAGTGCCACTCTTGATAAAACAGGTATGATTTTTCTCTCATCTAAAGGAGTTGTGATAAAGCCGGAAATTCCAATATTTACCAACTCTATAATCTCATTGGCATTTTTGTTTTTTGATACGATAATGATTGGTTTTTTTGGAGCAATATTTTTGATTTTTTTGCATAACTGCGTTGTTCTCATGTCGGGAAGTGTCGCGCTCGCTATTATCAGATCAAAATGACCGTTTTCAAACATTTTAATAGCATTATCTGCATATGTTGTAACAAAAACAACTTCAAAATATTCTCTTAAAAATCTAGCTAATTTAAGTCTCGTGCCGGCATGATTTTCAACACACAATACTTTCAATCTTTTTGCATTTTCTTTTAATGCTTCTATCTCAAATCTATCTTTGTTCACCGGAGACTCCAAAGGTGGGAATAAATATATAAAATTGTTATCATTCTACTACATAAATCTC
>JAUSKV010000147.1 GCA_030646745.1 Sulfurimonas sp.
TCATAAATAGGCAAAAAATATTTAAGCATTTCAAAATAGGTATTTACACTGTTCTCATCCCCGCTCTTTCTGTAAGAAATTGAAATTTTTTTCAATTCATCCAAACTTTTGGCTACTACACTTTCTATTTTTATCATATTGTAAAAATTAATATCTTTTTTGTACTCATATACTCTTTTAGTTTTAATAGAATCGTAACTTTTAGTAAGTTCAAATAGTTTTTCTTGTGAAAGTTTATTGTTGCCATATTTTTGATTATAGATATTTTGAAAAGATTTTAAAGAGTAGTGAGTTTTCATAATTGATTCGCTGAAACTGATTAAACCATGCAATTTACTGATTTTAATTTCTACATATTCACTGGCAAATAAGTTTAAAAATTGTAAAAGAAATAGAAATAAAAAAATTATTTTTTTCAAAATATTACTTACGGCTCATAAATAAGATTTTAAAGATTAATGAGTTATGCACAATATCACTTTATATGATTATTTTAATAAAAGAACTAGCGATACTCTGTCGTTAACATGCAGCTTTGAAAAAATTGAGCCAACATGTGCTTTTACTGTTCTTGTTGTTATCTCGAGTGCCGAGGCGATTGCATCGTTTGTGTATCCGCCAAGTATTAGTTTTACAACTTCAATCTCTTTTGCAGTGAGTCTATTGTTTAATAGAGACTCTGACTCCTCTTTTAATGGTTCATCTTTTGAAATTTTAGAGAGAGCAGCTGTAAGTTCAGGGTAGGTCCATATTTTGTCATCTAAAACTGTTTGAAGCATCTGTATAAAGTGAACAGTGAGCATTCTTGCATTTCCATAAGCCTTTACATTATGGGCAATAAGCATCTTTCCCGTTGCAATTTCAGGAGCTTTTTCCAGAATAATCATATTTTTTGGCACAGAGTTTGATGTAATCATTTTATTAATATCACCTGCAACACTATCGTAGTCGGCTATTAAAATGTAATCAGACAGCTCTGTTAACATACTTTTTAGAGAGGTTAAATCATAGCAGGTGATAGAGTGTTCTATATCATGTTTTACTCTCCATTCCTTAATTATCTCCATGTTTGCACTAAAAAATATAATTTCCATGTTATTTCTCCGTAAAGACATACTGCTTTGTTTTTAAGATAGGTTTTAGAATATACTGCATCACCGTTTTCTTACCCGTAACTATATCTACACTCACCTGCATCCCTGGGATAATTTTAAGCGGTTTCTCCTGTGTTCCTAAATAACTTTTATCTGTTACGACATGTATAATATAAACCGTTTCATCTTTTTTGTCTGTAATAGTGTCCGGTGAAATTGATTCAACCCTTCCGGTAAGACCGCCATGAATATTAAAAGGGTAGGCAGAAACTTTTACCATAGCCTCTGCATCCGGATGAATAAATGCTATGTCGGCGGGTTTTATTTTTATCTCTAAATAGAGTTTTTTACTTGATGGAACAATCTCTACTAAATCTGCACCGGGTTTGATGACACCCCCGACAGTATTTACATAAAGTTTTTGAATAACCCCTGCAACAGGTGATTTAACAATTGTTCTATCTACTTGGTCGCTTAATTCTACTTGTTGAGTGCTAGTTCTTGAGAGCTCTGCAGATACCTTGTTTAACTCCTCTTTTGCCGTGCTGATAAAGAGCTGTTTTGCTGCACTTCTATTACCCTTAAACTCCTCTATCATAGAAGCCAAACGAGGCAGAGAGAGTTTTGCAGCTTCAATGTCATTTTCGATAGCACTCGCCTCTCTTTTGAGCTTTAAGAAGTCAACTTTTGATTTTACTCCCTCTTTAACCATCGGTTCAGTCATCGCTATCTCTTCCGTTACAAACTCAAGAGATTTTTGCAATGATGATATTCGGGCTCTTGCTTCCGTAAGTGCCTGCTTCTTTTGACTAATCTGTTCCACGATTGCGCCGTCTTTTGCCTCAAACTCAAGTTTATTTGAATCATAGAGTTTTTTTGCAAGCTCTAATTGTTTGTTTAGCTCTTCACTATCCGTTGGAATTATTACAAATTGAAGGTCATTCGCCTCTGCTTCAAGCCTTTGTCTTTGTGCTTCGAGCTCTTCATATTTCATCTGGTTTGTAAGAGCAGTCGATACAGATTTGGCATTGCTGATTTTTAATATGTCCTGTCCCGCTTCAACTCTTTCTCCCTCATTCACAAGTATAGCTTCAACTATTCCGCCTTCAAGGTTCTGAATAACCTGGTTTTTTCCATAGGGAACAACCTCTCCATCCCCTCTTGTAATCTCATCAATCTCTGCAAAAGATGCCCATATAATAGATACAAAAATAGTAATAAGCCAAATTTTTATAACTCTGCTTGTTTTAGAAGGAGTAACTTGTAAAATAGCAGAACTAAGACTATTCATAAATTCATAGTCTTTTTCAGTATATTCTAATGGTTTGTTAACTTTCTTCAATTTTTTTGCCACCGCTTTGTAATTTTTTGAGTGCTATATCTTTTGGAGCATCAATGAAAACTTTCCCTTCATTCATAACTATGATTCTAGTGACAATTTTTAGCAGATTCATTTTTTGCGTTACAAGTAGAGCAGTTTTTCCCTTTAAATTTTCACCCAAGCTGTCGATAAGCCTAGACTCCGATAACTGATCCATGGCATTGCTAGGTTCATCCATAAGCATAATAGGAGAGTCAAGTAAAAAAGCACGAGCAATTCCGATGCTCTGTTTTTGACCTCCGGATAATCCTTGTCCTCTCTCTCCTATCGGCATTTCATACCCTTTTGGATGTTTTCTCACAAACTCTGAGGTTCCGCTAATGAGCGAAGCTCTTAGCATGTCACCATCGGAGCAGTGTGACGCACGGTAGGTAATATTATCTTTGACTGTTCCGCGAAAGAGCATAATGTCTTGAGAAACATAACCGATATTTTTTCGAAGATCCGCGGGGTCAATCTGGTTTATATCTATTCCATCTATCAAAATTTGCCCTGAGTCTGGCTCATAAAGACCTAAAATAAGTTTTTGAATGGTGCTTTTACCGGAACCTATACGACCGATAATCGCTACATGTTCTCCCGGTTCTATAGTAAAAGAGACATTTTTGAGTATCTGAAACCCTGTTTTTGGATATGCAAATGTTACATCAATAAACTCAATTCTGCCGCTGAAATCCGGTCTTTTTACAAACTTTTTACCTGCGGGTCTCTCGCTTGGCTGAGATAATATGTCGTTTATCGCGTCATAGGATGCTTTTGTATTCTCATAATTGGTGAGTATTCCGGCAACTTGTCCCATAGGTCCAAGCACTCTTCCTGTTAAAATATTAATAGCTATTAAAGCACCCATAGAAAGTTCAAAGGCTTGAATTAAGTACACGCCGTAAACTATTATCATAACAGTGTTTAATTGAATTAAAAATTGAGTAATTGTTGGAATAGAAACAGATAACAGACGAGTGGACATGCTTTTTGTAGCTATTTCTCCGGTTGACTCCTCCCATTTCCATTGTGCCTGATTTAGAGTACCAAGAGTTTTTAGAGTTTCAATATTGTTGAGTGTTTCAATTAAAATAGAACTTTTTATAGCGCTTGCTTCTTTTGTATTGTCTATACTCTCTCTTAATGGTTTTTTTACAAATAATGCATAACCTATAATAAAAAGCATAGTTATCAAAGGAATAACAACTATTGAGCCACCGATATACCAAATAATAACTAAGAATATAATTGCAAATGGAAGGTCGATTATAGCAGCCATTGTAGCATTTGTTAAAAAGCTTCTAATATTGTCAAAATCTTTTAGGTGATTAGCAAATGAACCTACAGAAGTAGGAATATGTGACATTTTT
>JAUSKV010000162.1 GCA_030646745.1 Sulfurimonas sp.
GAACTGCCGAATAGGTAGCTTAGAAAGATTGACTCCAAATAGTTAAGCGCTTCCTCTGGTGAACTGCCGAATAGGTAGTTTAAAAATAAAGCTATAAAAAAAGTTGAAAGAAAATTAAATACAAAGGGTAAAAAAGTTTTAAAAAATGTTGATAAACTTCATAAAGGCAGTAGTTGAGCAAATCAAAAAGAGCAAACAACATGCTACAATTATTCATACTATTTATACAAAGGATTAATATGACTCAACTTGTGGAAAAAACTAAAAGTCAAAGAAAAACTTTTACGATTCCTAATTATATTGTCAAAGAATTGGAGGATTATTCTTTAAATCATAGCAAAAAACAGTCGCAGGTGATAGCTCTTGCGTTGGAAGAGTTTTTGTACAAAAAAAACAAAGATGATAAAGTAAAAAAAAGAGTTGAAGCTTTGAATGGATTAATTGGTATATTGCCTGATGGCACTACAAAGAATCAGAAAATTCAAGAGATGTTGGGAGCATGAAGTGCATAAAAAAGTTTTTATAGATGCCAATGTTATTTTAGATTTGTTTGAATGTAGCAGACTTTTTCATGAATATTCTACTGATGTTATTGGTAAATTGATTTTAGATGAAGAGGTAGAGCTTTTTATAAGTACAGATATGATTTCAAATATTTTTTATATCCTCAATAATATATATAAATATGGTTTTGACAAAACTTTAAATGTTATAGAAAAAATATCGCAAATTTTTAATTTACATGGTGTTGTACAAAGTGATATACGCGCTTCAATAGATATTTGTAAAAAACATATATTTAAAGATTATGAAGATGCACTTCAGTATATTTGTGCTTTAGATGATGAGTGTACGCTTATCGTCACAAATAATCCAAAAGATTTTAAAAATTCATCTATAGATATTGCGACTAGCAAAGAACTGAGCGAAATGTGGAAACATTTGTAAAGGGCATATTAACTATATCTTCAGATAAATTTTTGTATCACTGTTTTTTTCTATAAAAAGAACCTCTGTCACAAAGATGAAATTTTTATTTATATTGTATGCGTAGGTGCTATCATTCATGAGTAAGGTTACCATTTTGATGCAAATTTATAAAAATCTGCGACTAAACATCATACTCGGCACCTAGTTCGGAGCTTGTGAGGCGGAGTCTCTCTGCCAACACGGTAGCGAGGCTCTGCATAAAACGAAAAGAGGCTCTGTGGTGTCGCTGAGAAAATTCGTCAAAAGCTTCACGGGATATAACAAACAGATCGGTATCCATGGTTGCGAATGCTTCACTGTATTGAGGGCTTCCTTCTAAAAAAGAGAACTCTCCGAAAAAATTGCCCTGTCCTAGTGTGCTTAAATGGACTATGCTATGTTCAGAAACTCTAAGAACAATCCGAACTAACCCTCGACGGATTAAGTAAAGTTCTCCCGCTAAATCTCCCTGCTTAAAAATAATTTCTCCCTTTTTAAAGCTTCTGCATTCAAATGAGCCTTGTATCTCATCTATTGTCTCCTGTTTTCTGTGCCCTAAAAGAGAAAAATCTTTAAGTTCATAGAGTAACTCCTCTGTAATTGCTGAGCGATTTTCACTAAGAACTCTCTCTTCAACCCACTCAATCGCATACTCTAAATCATCAAAAACTTTTATAGGACTCAAGTGTTTCAGGAGTCCGACTTGGTTAAAGTAACTCTCCATGTCATCCCCTGTCGGGAGTTTGTGCGGCAGTCTGCTCAGTAGGAGATATCCATTGTTGTCATGTAAAATATCTTTAATCTGCAGTAAAATATGTGCTGCTGTTAAATCAACAGTTTGGACGCGTTTCATATCCATAATGATGTATTTTTTCTCTTTTAAATCATCACGCAACATGGAGTAGAGTTGATTGGCAGTTCCAAAAAAGAGGCTTCCATGCAGCTCATAAACAGAAAAATTTCCGCCCTTTGTCGTTAAGATAACAGACTCCTCTTCACTCCGAATAACTTTACTCCGAATATCATTTCCATCAAGATGGCGATAAACGACGGAAGCTCCGATTTGTTGCGTAATATAAAGAGCAATTGCCAACAACAAACCAACTCCGGCAGCTGCAATAAGACTCACAAACAGAGCGGTCACTGCAACGGCGACGATAATAAAAAAATCGAGTACAGTTTTTTTAGAATTTAATAGCAGAAGACTATGTTTGTCAATCATTCGAAAGCCGATAACAATCAAAATACCGGCAAGTGCAGAAATAGGAATCCACGCAATAAATGTACCCAAAAGAACAAAAGCAACAACTGCCATAACTCCTTCAATAAGCCCAGACAACCGTGTTGTGGCACCGCTTGAGATATTTACCATGGTCGCACCCATAGTTCCGGAGCCGGGCATTCCACCGATAAGAACTGAGAGAAGGTTTCCCGAGCCTTGAGCAATTAACTCTTTGTTTGAATTATGAAAGGAGTGTGTCATGGAGTCGAGAATAACGCATGTTTTGAGTGTATCGATTGAGAGAAGTGCGGCAAGGGTAAGTGCAGGAAAGAAAAGCATTCCGATATTCTCCCAAGAGAGTTCCAATAGCGCATGAAAACGCCATGACATCATCTTGAAAAAATCGATTCCATCATTTCCGCCAAGTGTTCCTATGATAAAAATATTGTTAGGCTCAAACAAAGAGGGTTTCAGCAGAGCTAGTAAAAAATAGGTTCCGATACCCATAGCTAATGCCATAATAACAGCCGGAATAGCTTTGAAAAGTCTCTCTCCATACAGCATAGTTGCTATTGTTACTGCACCGACAACGAAGCTTTCCCATTGCCATAGCGCAGGGGATTGAATCGACTCCAAAAAATGTTCACCGTGTGATAAACCTAGAAAGTTAGGTGTTTGTGCGGCAACAATATAAAGACCCACCCCACTTAAATAACCGCTAACAACAGGAAATGGCATATATTTTATAAGCCGTCCCAGACCTGCAACACCAAAAAGTATTTGAATAATGGCTGCTATGAGAGCAACTACCATGAGCATTACAAATACAGTGTCGGCATTCATTCCATGGGATATATGCTCCATAGCAAAGGCGGATAAAACGGCTGCAGCCGGAGCGCTCGGAGCAGATATAAGCCTCTGCGTTCCACCTAAGAGTGAAGCAACAATTCCGATTGCGGCAACACCTAAAATCCCGGCAATTGCACCGTATGCAGCAAAATGCCCTCCGATGGTTACATAAATTGTTACACCAAAAGCGATAGCAGCAGGCATTGCAACAAGCATGGCAGCAGTGCCGCCCCAAAAATTACCTGCGAAATTTGTCATTTTTATCATTCGAATTATTCCATAATTGATATATTTAAATTGTATCTTAAAACTGAGTGGTGAGTATAATTTTTTCAAGCGCTTCAAGAGGTGCGGAGGTGACATTTTCAAATTGTGTGCGGTTAAAAGTTTGTTGTCTTTTTGCGAGTTGTGCCGTGTGCATGGAGATATTTTCAAGCATCTCTTCTTTGGTTACTTTGCCGTCCAAAAACTCCAAAACTTCTACTATTCCAATGGAACCCATAGCATGTGGAAGCCTCGTATATTTTTGTTCCAACATGCAAACTTCATCTATCAAACCATTTTGTAGCATTTTGTTCGTTCTTTTTGAAATTCTCTCTCTTAAAATATCTCTTTCTACCTCAATGTTGTAAATAGCTAAATTTTCAATTATAGGTTTTGGAGGATTTGCCTCAAACCACTCCGAGGGTGTGAGCTTTGAAGCCTCATAAATGAGAAGCATTTTCTCTATTCTGTAGCTGTCGTTGGGTGCGATATTTTGCATGTAGTGTGGGTCAAGAAGTGATAAAAAGTGATAGGCACTCTCTAAGTTTGCCAGTTTTGTTTGTACATGCAAAGAGACCTCTTTGGTTATCACGGGAAGCTCGGATAATCCCTGCATAAGCGACTTCAGATAAAAAGAAGTTCCACCGACTATGATGAGATTTTTACCCTTTCTTTGGCAGGTAAAGCGCACCTCTTTGTATAAATTTATAAAAATATCAACACTAAAATGTTCATTTGTATATAAAACATCTATGCCAAAATGTTTTACAGAGGAGAGCTCTTCATGGGAGGGTTTTGCCGAGACGATGTTTATCTCTTTGTAGATGCTGAGCGAGTCGATTGAGAGAATGTATGCGTTCATTTTTTGAGCAATTTTTATCGCCAAATCACTCTTTCCCGACGCCGTTGCACCTATAATTGCCAGTTGTTTTATCTCTGTGTTCATTGAGAAATTATATCATTTTAAAACAACTTTAGATAAAATAAGCCTCAATTATGGGGCAAGGCAAAACGGTGCAAAGATATATCAAAAAATTAAGAGATTTTAACGAACTGGTTATGTTTGAACACTCTATATTCTCTCTACCTTTTATTTTTATAGCGATGGTCGTTGCAGCCGATGGCTGGTTTGGCTTTTGGCTCCTTTTTATGGGTGTTTTGGCAGCAATTAGTGCAAGAAACTTCGCTATGGGACTCAACAGATACGCAGATAGAGACATAGATGCACTCAATCCTAGAACCTCAAGCAGACCCAATGTGGATGGAAGATTGGATAGTTTGAGCATTATGATTTTTATCGTTGTGAATGCTCTTATTTTCGTAGCTGTTGCCTTTATGATAAACACATTGGCTTTTGCCCTTAGTATTCCGATTCTCTTTGTTTTGGGAAGCTACTCCTACTTTAAAAGATTTTCGTCTCTTGCACATGTGGTTTTGGGTATTTCGCTGGGACTCGCACCGATTGCAGGGGTTGTGGCTGTGAGCGCAACTATACCGCTCTGGTCTGCTATGCTTAGTTTAGGTGTAATTTTTTGGGTGGCAGGGTTTGATTTGCTCTACTCACTTCAAGATATTGAGTTTGACAAAAAGAACAATCTTCACTCCATTCCATCACGCTATGGGGCAGAGGCTACCCTTTTTATCTCATCGCTTTTTCACATGTTGAGTGTACTATTTTGGGCTCTTTTTGTTTGGAGTGCAGGGCTTGGTTTTTTTGCCTTTGCGGCGGTGGTTGCAAGTGCAGTTATGCTAGGCTATGAACACTTTTTGGTACGAAAAGATTTTACAAAAATAGACCGTGCATTTTTTACGGTGAATGGCTACTTGGGCGTTGCATTTTTGTTTTTTATTATTTTAGATAAGGCGCACGTATGAATCCCCGTTTAGTTCCGGCACAAATAAATATCAGTTTTAGCGAAGCAATAGATGAAGTAGAGGTCTATGAGAGTGAGTACCATAAGCTGATTGAGTCTGAGAATAGCCCAATAAATCAGTGGGTCAAACATGCTAAAACAAGAGGTGATATACAAGGAACTGACCCTGTTTTGTTAAATCTTCTTGTTGAACTTCATAATAAAATAGATGCACTTGAGAGATTCCTAAAACATGAGGAGCCTTCAAGAGTTCCGCTGACAACAAAAGCACACATAGACTCTATCGGCTTTGAACACTTTAATTTAGATGCGCCTCTTTTGTCTGTAGGCACGGCGTATTATGGAAGAGTTGAGATGCCTATTCATCCAAAAAGAGATATCGGTATTTTTTTTGAAGCTCTCTCTCCGACTTTGGCTGTTATTACCAGAACGCATGAAAGAGATGAAGCAGAATGGGCAACCTACCTTACATCAAGAGAGCGATTGCTCATCCGTGAAGCAAAAGAAAGTAAAAAATGAAATTAGAATCTTTGAATTTGAGCGGCTTTATGAGCAGTATTAGTCTCACAGAGTATATTGCAGCGGCGATGGTAGTTGTGATAGTTTATCTTATCTATTATGTAACAAGTAAAGATTCTGACTATAGCAGAAATATCCGCTCTATCGCTACGGTGGTTGATGAGTTACAAAGAGAGATATTTTACCTCAAGAAAAATATTACGGAGTCTCAAAAAAGTTTGCAGCAAAATACAAGAGGCATGAGTGATGAAGAGATTTATCAAGAGATAGAGAGAAGCGTCTATGATATGATTCAGCCTCTCACAGTCGGGCTGAAACATATGCAAGAGACTATTCATTCAATAGATTTGCAGGTCGATTCAAGGATTTCATCTTTGGAGAGCGGAGTAAAACAGTTTTCTATTCCCTCCTCAATCCATGCAAATGATGATGAAAAAATCATCTCACTTTTTAAGCAGGGCATATCGCTGGAAACAATCTCTAAAGAGCTGCACTTATCACAACCCGAAGTTGAATTTGTTTTAAAAATCAACAAAATTAAGTAGTTTGGATTTATGGCGGATAGAACTCTCTTTGCATTAGTTTCGACACTTATTGGTATTGGAATAGCCCTTTCATATACCCTATCCGAGTATATAACACTGCTTTTTGGTGTAAATGAGTTTCATTTTGCCATCAGACAGGTTGCTTTTGGACTTTTTAGTATTACCGTTATCTGGATGTTGGCTCAGTTAGACCCTGATAAATGGCTGAAAATTATAGGGTTCACGCTCTTTTTTATTTCAACAATTTTGATGATAGCCATGCCGTTTTTGCCGGAATTTCTGGTTTCTGCCGTAGGCGGGGCAAAAAGATGGATAAAAATTGGCGGATTCTCATTAGCTCCGGTTGAGTTTTTTAAAATCGGTTTTGTCTATTTTCTTGCATGGAGCTTTTCAAGAAAATTGGGACACCATGACGGTATGGGAATATTTGGAGAGTTGAAACGCTTCACTCCTTACGCTCTTGTTTTTGTTGTTGCCATGTTTATTATAGCTTTTGTGCAGAATGACCTAGGGCAGGTCGTAGTTCTTGGACTTACTCTCCTTTTTATGTTGATGTTTGCGGGAAGCAGTTTTAGATTCTTCTTAACTATTTTATCCGTCGTTTTAATGCTTTTTGTTTTTTTTATTTTAGCGGCAGAGCATAGAATCACCAGAATAAAATCTTGGTGGGCATTGGCTCAAAATAGTGTCTTAGAACTTTTTCCCACCGCCATGGCAGAGAAGTTGAGAATCCCAACGGAAGTTGAACCCTACCAAATTGGACACTCTCTCAATGCTATCCATAATGGTGGAATTTTTGGAGTCGGATTGGCAAACGGAACTTTTAAGCTTGGCTTTTTGAGCGAGGTTCATACAGACTTTGTTTTGGCTGGAATTGCCGAAGAGTTTGGTTTTGTAGGTGTTGTGGGTGTTGTCTTTATTTTTATGTGGATGCTACTCAGAATATTTAGGGTTGCAAACCGCTCCAATGATAGAAGTGTCTATCTTTTTAGTTTGGGAATAGGGCTTCTTCTCTCTTTTGCCTTTTTGGTAAATGCCTATGGAATCAGCGGAATCACTCCGATTAAGGGTATTTCTGTTCCCTTTATAAGTTATGGTGGTTCTACAATGTTGGCAGCATCTATCGGAGTCGGCATGGTAATAATGGCATCAAAAAAAGTTTTGCCACAATAATTAAGTTGCAAAACTCAAAACACGCTTACTAAGGCTTCGCTTTGCTGCAGAATCGTTCGCTTAGTTTTGAGTTTTGCAAAAAGCTTATTGTAAAATTTAATGGAGAAAAGAATGAAACTTTGTATTACGGGCGGCGGAACGGGCGGTCATCTGATGATAGCGCAATCCTTGGTAGAGAGTGCCGTAACATGCGGACATGAGGTGATATTTATAGGTTCGGCTTCAGGTCAGGATAAAAAATATTTTGAGCATAACAGCCTATTTTCTGCTGTCTATTTTTTAGAAACCACTGGTGTTGTAAACCAAAAAGGTTTTGGAAAGTTCAAGGCACTTTATAAAATCCTGAAAGCTTTTTTTGCTTCAAGAGGAATTTTGAAAAAACAGAAAATAGAAGCGGTTTACAGTGTCGGCGGATTTTCGGCAGCATCTGCATCATTCGCCTCGTTAAGCCGTTTTATACCTCTTTTTATACATGAACAAAACGCAGTGGAGGGAAGGTTAAACTCTTTGCTCAAACCCTATGCAAAAAGATTTATATCGGCGTATGATAAAAACTCTCTTATTCAAGGATATCCCGTAAACGAGAGTTTTTACATGCGTGCCAGAGTGAGAAAAGAGCTTAAAACCATCATTTTCTTAGGCGGCTCTCAGGGTGCAAAAGCTATCAATGCCTTGGCTCTAAGCGTGGCATGTGCGCTTCAAAGCAGAGGCATAAAAATCATCCATCAAGCGGGTGAGAGCGATTACGAGAGAGTTAAAAAAGAGTATGAAGAGTTAGGTGTCGAGGCGGAGTTGTACGGCTTTACAAAAGAGTTGCCGGATTTAATTTCACATGCAGACTTGGCGGTGAGCCGTTCAGGTGCAAGTACACTCTGGGAACTCTGTGTCAGCGGAGTGCCGACTCTTTTTGTTCCCTATCCGTATGCCGCGGGTGACCATCAGTTTCATAATGCACAGTTTATAGTTGAGAACAGTCTTGGCTGGTGCGAGAGAGAGGGTGAGAGTTTGAGAGAAATACTTCTGTCAATATTGGATGAGAAGCTCGAAGATAAGAGCCAAAGACTTTTGGAATACTCCAAAAAAGATGTAGCAAAAAAGATGATACAAGATGTAGAGGAGGCACTTAAATGATAAAAGAGTTGGCACAAGATTTAGTAGATTTAATCTTTGATTGGGGGTATTGGGGGATATTTATACTTATGAGTATTGAGAGTTCTTTTATCCCATTCCCTAGTGAAATAGTCTTGATTCCTGCAGGATATCTGGCTTCGCAGGGGCAAATGAGTGTTTTTTTTATCATGCTAAGTGCCTTAGGCGGTTCACTGGTCGGTGCATTTGTAAACTACTATCTTGCAATTACTTTGGGGCGAAGAATACTCAAAAGATATGGAAAATATTTTTTTATAAATGAGGATGTTTTGGTAAAAATGGACGGTTTTTTTGAAAAACATGGGCATATCTCTACTTTTATAGGAAGATTACTGCCAGGAATTCGTCAACTTATCTCCATCCCTGCCGGACTTGCACGGATGAATTTGGGAGTGTTTACGATTTATACAGCTTTAGGTGCAAGTATCTGGGCTTTTATACTGACAATGTTAGGGTATTTTATAGGAGAAAATCAAGAGTTATTAGATTTATATTTAAAAGAGATAACCATCGCAATTGTGATTCTACTTTTTGTTTTAGGTGCTGTATATGTCTATTACCAAAAAGCAAAAATTGCGAAAAGTAAAATTATTTAAAAATAAAAACTAGACACGCAATATCTCTATTTTTAACTATGAATAAGGTGTTTCAAAAGTGTCACTTTTTCAAAAAACAGTTTTAAAAAGCATAACCCAAGATGAGAGTTTACTGGCTCCCAAGCTAGAGCTTAGGAGATAGAAAGAAAAGAAACCATGACAAATTGCAATATTCTTTAAGACAAAACAAAAAAGGCGCTAAGCTGTTAGTCTGGTTGGCGATTATGAAGTGTGACGTTGTATTGCGAGGAGGAAGGTGGGACAGGGTCAGCCTTTTTTTAAGGATATAACAATGCGACTCACACTCATAATTGTTATAGTCTTGATGCTTCTAGCAACAAGATTGTATTAAAAGCTTGGTAGAGAGGGTCAACTCTCTACTCTGTCCCAACTAGGACAAAATTATATCTCAGTTATCTAAATCAAAACTAAAAACATTTTCTATATACCTAAGAAAATAATATAAGAGTAAAAAGGGCTGGAGAATAGACTAAATACTCATTGCCGTTTATGCAAATTAAGAACAATGGCAACATGCAGTATAATATGAAAAATATTGAAAAGTGGCTAGAAAACTATCAAAATAGGACTTAATACAAAATGACAAATCACATGGAATATATGTTTCACCAAGGTTTTTTAGGAACAAGAGCGCCATTTTTTATGGATATGGTTACTCTCATCGTGGCACTTTTGCCTCTTTTGGTAGCGAGTGCTATCTATTTGGCGAAACTAAAAAAGTACAAACATCACGCTTTTTTACAGATATTTATTTTTGCTTTCTCGGTTATCGTTCTTACTTATTTTGAGTATGGAGTGAGACTGGGCGGTGGATATAAATATTTCATTGAGGGAACTACTGCATCACACAATTATGTTTTTGTAGTTCTAATGTTCCACATCGCCATATCTGTAATTACACTTATTATTTGGGTTACGACATTTCTTATGATAAAAAAACTTTTAGCAACCCACAACCATAAAAAAGCGGGGCTTTTGATATTTACGGGAGTCGTTCTTACTTCACTCACAGGCATTTGGGTTTACATGCTTCTGTTTATATATTGAAAATTAAGGAATAAAAATGTTAGAAATAAATACACAAGCACCGGAATTTTGCTTACCAAACCAAGACGATATAGAGATATGTTTAAGAGATTTAATGGGCAAGTGGATAGTTTTATACTTTTATCCAAAAGATAGCACTCCAGGGTGTACAACAGAGGCATGTGAGTTCAGCGAAGCAGCGCCGGATTTTTCAGAACTTGATGCCATCATTATCGGTGTGAGTGCAGACAGTACAAAAAAACATCGCAATTTTATAGAAAAACAAGAGTTGAATATTACGCTGCTTAGCGATGAAGAGACAAATATGATGCAACTCTACGGCGTATGGCAGCTGAAAAAAAATTATGGTAAAGAGTATATGGGAATCGTTCGTACAACTCTGATTATTGATCCAAACGGAGTTATAAAAGCTCTGTGGAAGAGTGTAAAAGTCAAAGGGCATGTGGAGATAGTAAAAGAAGAGTTGGCAAGAGTTCAGTCGTTATTCGCCATCTAGCTCATCTTTGTCACGCGTGCTATCAAGCAGGTATTGAATAGTTTTTATATTGTCAAGCAGTTGATTTGCAGGTTTAGCTTTGGATATGTTGCTATCAGGCTTGCCCGTTTCATTCAGATTTAGAGGTGTAATCGGTGCGATAGGTGCTATGGGTTCAATAGGAATCCACTTTACTGTCGCACAGAGATTTAAAGTTATAAATTTAAAAAACAGAATTATTATTACGGTTTTCATGATGTGTCCCGGTATGCAGTTTAGAGTCGTTATCATATCAAATAAAAAATAGAAATGTACAAATACCCATAGAGGAAATAGGATGAATAAAAAAAGTTTCGAAGAATTTTTTCAGTTAAAAAAAGAGGGAAAAGCATTAGATTGTATAGATAATTTACTTAAAATTATGTCAGTCCCGACACTTTTGGCTTTTATAGTGTTGATTGCCTACATGGGGTTTATTCCTCTGCAAATGGAGCTGCACTCTATTCTTATCATAGGTGTAATCTATGTAGTTTTTGGTTTTTTTGTAAAGCATAATGCATGTTATTCAACCTGTACTTTTCACAATACTAAGAGAGCTCTTATATTGGAGGTTTCCAAATATATAGAGGAAAATCTTACTCTTTTAATGGGAGAAAAAAAGGCAATCGGCTCAGTGGATAAGTTTTTTGACAGATTTTCACAAAAACTTCGTAACGATAACTATGCTGCAGTGGCGGCGGGAACATTTCCGACTTTGGGAATATTGGGTACTTTTATCAGTATCGCTCTCTCTATGCCGGATTTTAGCGCAGGCTCGGCAGATGCCTTAAATCATGAGATAACAAAACTGCTCGGCGGTGTCGGAACTGCTTTTTATGCCTCTATTTACGGAATCTTTTTATCACTTTGGTGGGTCTTTTTTGAAAAAAAAGGGTTCTCCTTTATAGAGAGAGAGTTGCAAGAGATTAAAGAGGTGTTTGAGAAGAAGTTGTGGAGCGAAGAGGAACTCAAAAGAGCCACTTTTGTGGAGCAGCAACTCTTAAATCGCGGTCTGCAAGAGACAATCAAACAGTCTCTTTCGCCAGACTTTATTCAAAAGCTCAACGATACGATTAACGTACAGACGGGACTGCTCTATAAAACATTAAAAGCAGATAGAGTATTCCATGAGGAGCTCCGAAAAACATATAAATCGGTAGTTGAGAAATTTTCAATAATTACAGAGAAGCAGGAAGCAATTGGCGAGAAATTAGATTTGTCAATTACGGCAGCCAATCAATCCTATACAAATTTATCTGATAATGTAGATAAATTACAGTCACTCAGTCAGCTGTTTCAATCGAATTATGATGCCATGACATCCCAAAATGAGTCATCTAAAGAAGTCGCAGAAATCTTGGATAAGGTAATATCTTCATTTAGCATGCAGACAGAAAATATTACGCAGACCCTAGAAATTACTACAAATAACTTTAGAAGCTCGCAATCTTCAATCGATGGTGTGTCGGAGAGATTGTTGAATGTTTCAGAGGCTATGGATGATTTAGTTGACCGCCTTGTAATAAGCACAGATAAACAAATTACCGTAAGTGAAAAACTGGACAAGTCTATTACCGTAGCCAACACCTCCTATGAAACTCTGTCGCACAATGTTGCTGAGTTGGAATCGTTAAGCAAAGTATTTAAAAATAGCCAGAAGTTGATTGTTTCACAGAATGAATCATCCACAAAGGTTGCCGATATTTTGGCTACATCTTTAACTGAGTTGAATTCGCAAACGCATGAAATAAGCGGCTTCTTTAGCGGATTTAGCACCAATTTAGCGGAAGCAAAAACAAGCATAGGTTCTATGTCCGACAAGTTGCTTGACCTCTCAAACGGAATGCTGAAGCTGCTCGATGGGCTTGATGACGTTTACTCTGAGACAACTAAAAAACAGATGAAAGGAGTCAATAAATCGATTGCCTCACTTGAAATGCTCTACTCAAGGTTTCAGGATAATATTGAAAATACACTCCAATCCTTTGAACAAAACAGCATGAATATTAAAAACGGCAATGAGCGCATGATAGATTCGGTAAAATCTTTTGAAGAGAGTTTGGAAGATTCCAATATAGAACTTCTTGAAAAACTGGATATATTGATACATGCGACATCCAAAGCAAAAGAAATTAAATAAGCATGAAGAAAATTAACGATTCTCAAAATAACTTCTGGATTTCTTATGCCGATTTGATGGCCGGATTACTCTTTGTATTTATCTTGGTTGTCGGTGTTGTTGTCATGAAGTATTCCTACATGACAAGCGAACTTCAGCTTCAAAAAGAGTCTATTGAAAAACTTGTTCAAGAGGCTGCAAAAAAACAAAACGATGCAGAGAAATTAAGACAAGAACTTGAACAGACAAAAGAGTCAATCAATAAATTAACATCCGTAAAAGCAGTGGTAATAGAAAAGTTACGAATCAAATTAGGCAATAAAATAGCCGTCAATCCAAAAGACGGCTCTCTAAGCATTGCCGGAAACATACTCTTTGACCAAGGGGAATATACGCTCAAAAGTGATGCAAAGATTGCACTTCAGGGCGTGTTGTCCGAATATATCGATGTGATGATGAACGAGCAAGAGATTAGAGATAATTTAGAGAGAATAATCATTGAAGGGCACACAAACAGCGATGGAGAGTATCTTCACAATCTA
>JAUSKV010000173.1 GCA_030646745.1 Sulfurimonas sp.
AAAAATCTATCTGTGATGTATCGTTTTGATAGCTCAACTGCTCGTTTTAGAGCTTTGTCTGTATAGCTTACACCATGATGTTTTTCATACTTCTCCTGAAGACCTTTTAGAATAAGAAAAGTTGTTTTTGAGGATGGTTCATTAATGTCTATTTTTGAAAATCTTCTGCTGAGTGCCTTGTCTTTTTCAAAACCATTTCTGTACTCGGCAAATGTTGTTGCACCCATGCATTTGAGTTCACCGGAAGCAAGGGCAGGTTTAAGTTGGTTTGCAGCATCCATAGTTCCGCTTGTAGAGCCTGCGCCTATGAGCGTGTGAATTTCATCTATAAAAAGTATGGCATGCGGAATTCTTTTTAACTCATCCATAACGCCTTTGAGTCTCTTCTCAAAATCGCCTCTGTATTTTGTTCCGGCTAACATGGCACCGAGATCAAGCGCATAGAGTTGCGACTCTTTTATAATCTCCGGTACTTCCCCAGCTACAATATTGAGTGCTAACCTCTCGGCAATTGCAGTTTTGCCCACACCCGCTTCCCCCACTAATAGAGGATTGTTCTTTTTTCTTCTGCATAGAATCTGTGTAACTCTCTTTATTTCGCTATCTCTTCCAACGACCGGGTCTATTTTGCCCTCTCTGGCTTTATCTAGAAGGTTTATTGAGTATTTATCCAGATAGGATTCTCTCTCATGACCCTCTGCTTCTATCTCAGAGTGAGAAATAATTTCCAAAATATCTACTCTTGAGATTTGATATTCATGCAGAAGCATAGTGCTGAATGTGTTCTCTTCGTCATACATGGCGGCTATCAAATCGCCCACATCTGCACTTGTCTGTCCCGCACTCTGCACATGTTTTATCATATTGTCTATGAGCCTTGAGAGAGCGACACTCTCATAGGGATCCAAATTTATCCCCTCAGGAAGAGCTTGTATATTCGTGGTTATATAGTTTTTGAGCAGCTCTTTCATCTTCACTACATCTCCGCCGGAGAGGGTAATAATGTGCGCGCCCTCCGGTGAGCTAAGAAGAAGATAAAAAATATGCTCTACCGTGAGATACTCATGTCTGAGTGCTTTTGCAAATAGGATTGATTTTTGAAATATTTCATTTAAACTAGGACTAATCATTACTCTTCTTCCATTATGGCTTTAAGCGGAAAACCATGCTCTCTGGCTTTTTTGCTCACTTGCATCACCTTGGTTTCTGCAATTTCATGTGTGTAGACACCACACAAACCTTTCTCTTTTTTATGCACTTCTAACATTATATTCTCAGCTTCTTGATAAGTTTTATGAAAGAGCGTCATCAAAATATCTATTACAAAATCCATGGATGTATAATCATCATTCAGTAAATAAACCTTATATTTTTTTGGATATTTGAGGGATATCTCTTGTAAAAGCTCAAGTTCTATATTGGTTGCCATGGTGCTCCTCTTTAGTTGATTCTAAAAAAATTATAATATTTTGCAGGTTTTCAAGTGTATAAGCCCTATAATAGCTTTTAGATTATACCAAAGTAGAGATAAATATGAAAAAAAGAATTTTTGTTACCGCCACAAACACAAACATAGGCAAGACTTACACAACAAAACTGCTTTTAAAAGAGTTTGCTTCACGGGGAATTTTGGTAGGGGTAATTAAGCCTATTGAAACTGGAGTAACGAATGATTTTGCAGCAGATGCAGAGGAGCTTTTAGAGTGTGTGAAGGGATTGAATCCTAAGTTGTGGTCTTTGGAAGTGGATGATATTGTTCCGATTACTTATGAATTGGCGGCGGCTCCGTTTGTTGCTTCGAATAACACTCCTCTTGATTTGAAAAAAATTCAGACGAAGATTGAAGAGATGGAAGCCTCTTGTGACCTTGTAATTATTGAAGGTGCCGGTGGGCTTTATGTGCCAATTGATGAGAACACTATGATGATAGATTTAATCACGCAGCTAAATGCAGTTGCACTTTTGGTTACGCACTGCTCCCTTGGCTGTATCAACGATACTTTGCTGAGCAAAAAAGCTCTGAGTGATAAAAATATTCCTCATGCCATCGCTTTTAACTGCAGAGATAATTACGAAAATTTCAAAGTTCTCTCCGAACCCTATTTTTCAAATACAAATCAAACAATCCTAAAAGTGGACGAAGATATTGTAAAAATATGTGATGTTTTGTATAATCTATAAAAAATAATAAGAAGCCAAACATGAAGCATTTAATTCGCACGGATGATTTTACAACACAAGAGATTGAAGAGATTTTAGCGGATGCAAAAAGGTTTAGTGACGGCAGATTTGAGCGAATTCTGCAAGATAAAATAATCATTACACTTTTTTTTGAAAACTCAACTAGAACAAGAAGCTCCTTTGAGATAGCTGCAAAAAGGCTCGGTGCGGAGATGGTTCACCTTGATGTGGCAAAAAGTTCAACTGCAAAAGGCGAAACATTGGTGGATACGGCGATGAATTTGGATGCGATGGGTCCGCATGCAATCATTGTGAGACATCAAAACGCAGGTGTTCCTAAGATTCTTTCCGACCACACAAACGCCTCTATCATAAATGCAGGAGATGGCGCACATGCGCACCCGACTCAGGCACTTTTAGACCTTTACACTTTAAAAGAGCACTTTGGAGATGTTCGTGGCAAAAAAATCGCAATCGTCGGAGATATAAAAAACTCTCGAGTTGCCAACTCAAACATAGAACTTTTAACGAGATTTGGGATGGAGGTGATTTTGGTAGCACCTCCGCAATTTTTGCCAAAAACTACGCTCAAAACTACACATTACATTAAAGAGATTATTGATGAAGTGGATGCAATTATGAGTTTAAGAACGCAGACAGAGCGACACTCTTCGCAAAATTACGCTTCGCTCAAAGATTATGCGAGTGACTTTTGTATTACCTCGGAGCTTGTCGGAAATCGCGATATTATTTTGCTTCATCCCGGTCCCGTACACAGAAATGTGGATATTTGCGATGCACTTTTAGCAGATAAGAGATGCAAAGTTCTTGAGCAAGTCACCAACGGAGTCTCTATAAGAATGGCGATATTGAAGAAATTAATCTCATAAATGCAATTTGAGCTTCTGAATTCTCTAGGTAAGCAAAAAGAGCCTTTCCTTTTTATCTCTGATTTTAAAGCTGAAAAAGTCGAAGTCATACTTTTAGAAGATTTGTGCAAAGAGGATATAGAGTTCTCAATCAGTGAGAATTATATTTTCACCCCACATGGAGAAACTCTGCAAAAAACGCCTCTCCCCTTTGAAATATATAAAAAAAAATTTGATCAGGTCATAGAAAAAATAGAAGCAGGCGAGACCTATCTGCTCAACCTCACACAGCCAACAAAAATTAAAACTAGACTTACTTTAAAAGAGATATTCGCACATGCCTCCGCGCATTACAAGTTAAGATTTAAAGATAAGTTTGTCTGCTTTTCACCTGAAAAATTTATACAAATAGAAGGTACAAGAATCAACACTTTCCCGATGAAAGGGACAATCGACGCCTCTGTTGCAAATGCCGAGCAAATAATACTCAATAATCAAAAAGAGATGGCGGAACATGTAATGGTGGTGGATTTGCTGCGGAATGATTTGTCGATTGTGGCAACACATGTAAAGGTAGAAAAGTTTAGATATGTTGAGGTGATAAAAGCCGGAGAAAAGAAGCTTTTGCAGGTGAGTTCACATATCAGCGGAGATATCGGGGAGGATTGGCATGAGCGAATCGGCGATATTTTGAAATCACTCCTTCCGGCAGGAAGCATAAGCGGTGCACCAAAAAAAAGCACGCTTAAAATAATTGAAGAGACAGAAGAGTATGAGAGAGGCTTTTTTAGTGGTGTTTTTGGGGTGTATGATGGAGAGAAATTTGATAGCGGGGTGATGATTCGTTTTATTGAAAAAACAGAAAAAGGATTTATTTATAAAAGCGGTGGAGGGATAACGGTTGAGAGTGACGCAATGCAAGAGTATAAAGAACTTTTGGATAAGATTTACCTACCCTAATTTGAGGTTTAATATGAAATTAAATATAGAAAACTTTTTTACAAGCGGATTTGTGTTTGATGACTCTCAGATAGATATAAAAAGTGGTTATCAGATGATAAATATTGCTCTTATTCTGTCAGCGGCAGCATTTATGTATGGAATAGCGGTCAATACAATGAGAGATATTTCAGGTTTTGTACCGTTGGAAACTTTTTTGCTTCTTATGAATATGGTTATGCTTTTTGCACTTAGAAAATATAGGAGTGCATTTGAAAAAGTGACCATGATAATCACTGTTCAGTGTACCCTCTTGCTATTAGCAATTATCTACACAAGTGCCCCTGAGGAGATGAAACATACATGGATATACACCTATCCGATAGTGCTTTTATATTTTCAAAAAAAACATTATGGGATTTACTGGTTTATATTTCTTCTCTTCATGATAATAATTGCTCCGGTGCAGGGTTTTGTAGAGGTAAAATATTCTCTATTCCAAGTAACTTATATTTCTGTTGTTTTGCTGGTTGTAAGTGCGATTGTTTATTTTTATAAGATGAAAATGAGTGAGGCTCGGGATTTAATTGTTAAACAGCAAAATAAACTTCTAAATTTTAATGTAGAATTAGAGAGACAGGTAAAAGAAAAAACGGCAGAGTTGATAGAGCTAAATGAGACTTTGGAAGTGAAAGTAGAAGATAAAATAGTAGAACTTTTTCAAAAAGATAAGCTTATAACAGTTCAGTCCAAACAGGCAGTTATGGGCGAAATGATAAATATGATAGCACATCAGTGGAGGCAGCCGCTCTCTATGATTACCCTGAAAATAGCTAATTATCAGTTTGAACAACTGCTAAATAAGGGGCAAAAAACAAGAAAGATTGATCAAACACTTGCCCAGATAAGTGATACAATCATCTACCTCTCAGATACAATTGATGATTTTAAAACATATTTTCACCCAAACAAAGAGTTGACAGAAATAGAGGTGAATACACTGCTTCAAAAAGCAGTCAATTTTACACTTCCTAGGGTAAGTGATGGGGCTATAAAAATAATTATTGAAAAAAGAGAGAATATAGTAATCCATACCTTCATAAATGAGATAGTGCAAGTTTTGCTAAATTTGCTTAATAATGCAATTGATGCCTTGAAAAACTCTACTCATAGTGAGCCAAAAATTACGATTTATACAGAGGATAAAGCTGATAATCTTCTGATATTTGTCAAAGATAATGCGAATGGAATAAGTGATGAAAATGTAGCCAAAATATTTGAGCCATACTTTAGCACAAAGGGAAAAAACGGCACAGGACTTGGTCTCTACATGAGCCAAATGATTATTCAAAAACAGTTTCAAGGTGACATAAGTGTTGAAACATCGCTAGAGGGTTCTATATTTAGAGTGGAGATAGCAAAAAAATTATATGAGAATAGATAAAAGATATTCTGTAGAGCTTACTCTAATTCACTTTTTAGTCTCAATTCCTCTTTTTTATTTTTCTCAATACTTTTTTTTAATTTTTTTGCAAATCATCTATTTTTTGGCTCTATTTAGTCACAAAAGCAGTTTTTTATATAGGATAATTTTATCTGCCTATCTGATATTTTTAAACTACTCTCTGGTTCTTATTTTTTCATTCAGTGCATACATTTTTTACTTTATAACGCTATTTGGCGTGATTTACTTTATCAATATGCAAACTATAAATTTTACAAAAAAAGTATTCGTTACATGTGGAATCACTGCTCTCTTCACTCTATTTTTGATTAGATATTTCGATGCGTTCATTTATGATATTTATCTCTTTTTTGATGTCTCCGATGGGCAAAATTTTGTAAACAGTGAAATTTTTTTTGTCCTGACACTCTTTCACACATTGATTTTATTTTTTGTGTTATTTAGAAAAAGAGGTAAATTAGAGATATAATTTAGAAAAATTATTTAGGAATTAAAGATGTATATAGAAGATTTGAAGTTCTCGTTATGGGCGGATTTTATTGAGAGAGAGTATCTTGATAATGAATTTAAAGAGCTGATTCATAGTGGCATAATCAATGGTGCGACTTCCAATCCGGCTATCTTTAAAAACGCCATTTTAAACTCGCCGGCATATAAAGAGCAACTCTCAACCCTAGGTTCACTATCGCCAAAAGAGAAGTACGAAGCTTTGGCAATTTACGATATTTCTAAAGCAGCAGATATTTTAAAACCACTTTATGACAGAGGTGATGACGGATATGTGAGCATCGAAGTTGACCCTTTCTTTTGCGACGATGCAGAGGCTACAATTGCTGAGGGAAAGAGACTCTTTGAGAGAATCGGTAAAAAAAATATAATGATAAAAGTTCCTGCTACAAATGCCGGATATGAAGCCATGAAAGAGCTCACGGCAAGTGGAATTCCGGTAAATGCAACACTTGTTTTCTCCAAGGCTCAAGCTATCTCTTGTGCAAAAGCATTTAAAGAGGGGGTGTCAAAACATGGTGAAAAACTCGATACAGTCATTAGTATTTTTGTGAGTAGAGTTGACCGAGCACTCGACGCAGAACTTGCTAAAAACGGCGTTGATGTAGCACTCTCCGGGATTTATAACAGTGCCGATATTTATAACACAATCGAAGAGATGGGCGTTTTAGGCTGCCGTACGCTCTTTGCTAGTACGGGGGTAAAAGATGACTCACTTCCTGCACACTATTATATAAGTGGACTTCTAGCATATAACAGCGTCAATACTGCTCCAATTGATACGATAAAAGCTTTCCATACCAATGGTATAAAAGAGAGAGCGTTGCCAATTTCGGATGAAGTTATACAAGAACATTTTGTAAAAGTGTCGGCATGTGGAGTTGATTTTGACAGAGTAATAGAGACTCAAATAAGTGATGGTCTAAATGCATTTAAAGATGCTTTTAGAGATATTTTGGAGGCATTATGAGCGAAGATGATTACAGCATAGATGTAGATAAATTAACCTACGAGCAGACAAAAAAGATACGAGCTTACCTTAAAACAATGATAGAAAATAAGGGAAGCGATTTGCATATAAAAGCAAATTCTGCAATCAGGATGAGAAATAAGGACGGAGATATTGTTGCTTTTTCGGGCCCAATATTTGAAAAAAGTGATGTTCTCATGTTTGCAAAAGAGCTTTTAAAAGGTAGATTTCCGGAGTTTGTAAAAAATAAAGAGATGGATTTCGTTTATCCC
This sequence comes from Sulfurimonas sp., assembly GCA_030646745.1. Taxonomy (GTDB): domain Bacteria; phylum Campylobacterota; class Campylobacteria; order Campylobacterales; family Sulfurimonadaceae; genus Sulfurimonas. The sequence goes on from JAUSKV010000173.1 coordinate 7,204, forward strand.
TTTGATGAAGAAAATCGTTTTCGTGTCAACATGTTTTTTCAGATGGAGGGAATCTCCGCTGTATTTCGTGTTATTCCTATAACTATTCCAACCTTTGAAGAGTACCATTTACCGGAAATATTAAGAAGTTTTACTACAAAAAAGAGCGGAATAGTTTTGGTAACAGGTGCGACAGGAAGCGGCAAATCAACCACTTTGGCTTCAATCATCGATGAGGTGAACAAAACGCAGAGAAAGCACATCATAACCATAGAAGACCCGATAGAGTTTGTCCATAAAGATAAGGGGTGCATTATAAATCAGCGCTCAGTCGGGCAGGATACTCTCTCTTTTGGAGCTGCATTAAAATCGGCTCTTCGTGAGGATCCGGATATTATTTTGGTGGGAGAGATGAGAGATAAAGAGACAATAAATTTGGCGCTCCATGCGGCAGATACGGGACACCTCGTTTTTTCAACACTCCATACCATAGATGCAAAAGAGACAATTAACCGTGTTATCTCTCAATTCCCGACAGATGAGCAAAACCGCGTGAGACTCTCGTTAGCAGGCGTTCTTCAGGGGATTGTTTCACAAAGATTGGTAAAAACGATTAACGGAGGTCGTCGTGCCGCTATGGAGATATTAATCCGCAATGCAACAATTGAAAAACTGATTATGGAAAATCGCGACCATGAGATTCGTGACGCAATAGAGCAGGGGAAAAGTCACTATAAATCTCAAAGTTTTGACCAATCACTTTTAGATTTGTATAACGAGGGGATTATTTCAAGAGAACAGGCGAAAGAGAATGCAACAAGTCCGGCAGATTTAGAGCTTAAGATGAGCGGTTTAACTTCGGGTGATGCATCTAGCAAAAGCGGTTCTGTCAGCGGTCAAATAAATGATGGAGACTTTTTTGATTTGAAATAGATTCTTTAACAACTTTTAAAGCTTAACTAAGTATAATTGCGCCTATTTTTTATTTAAGGATTACATATGTTAGAAGGCATAATTAGAGAGAGTATTGGTAAGAAGGGTACAAAAGCGCTTCGCCGTGATGGTTATCTGATTGCAAACATTTACGGAAAAGGTCTTGAAAATATTCATGCGGCATTTAAGTCAAATGAATATATCCGTACTGTTCGCAACAAAGAAACTTTAGCGTTCCCGGTTTCAGTTAACGGTAAGGTGATGGATGTTGTAGTTCAATCATATGAGTCACATGCAGTTACGGGTAACCTTTTACATGTTGATTTGATGGTAGCACAAAAAGGTGTTTTAACACACTATCTCGTGCCTGTTGTTCCGGTTGGTGATGCTATCGGTCTTAAAAATAAGGGTCTTGTTTTTGTTTCAAAACCTCGTTTAAGAGTAAAAGCTACAATTGAAAACACTCCAAATACAATCGAAATTGATGTAACAAAAATGGATGTTGGTGATGCTAAGCTCGTTCGCGATGTAGCTAAAATTGATAATGTTACATTTACAGATTCTGATCGTGTAGCTGTAGTAAGTATCATTAAAGCTAAATAATTATGCTTATAGTCGGACTGGGTAATCCTGGCCCGACCTATGAAAAAACGCGTCACAACATCGGTTTTATGGTTGTTGATGAACTTGTCCGCCGTAGTAACGCAAACAAACTCTCCTCTTCACCTCAAGCTGAACTCTATAAATTTTCTGAACATTTTCTACTCAAACCGCTTACTTTTATGAACCTCTCAGGCATAGCAATAGCACAGGTAAAAAATTTTTATAAAATCGATAAAGTTGTGGTTATCCATGACGATTTAGACCTTCCCTTTGGAGCTAT
>JAUSKV010000174.1 GCA_030646745.1 Sulfurimonas sp.
AAAAGCACTCTTTACCAGACTTTTAAAGATAAACGGCGTTGGTCCAAAGGTGGCAATTGCCATCTGTTCCACTTATACGCCATCCCAGTTTGCGGCTGTCATAAACAATAAAGATATTAAGGCGGTTCAAAAAGTTCCGGGAATCGGTCCAAAAAGTGCAGGGCGTATTCTTGTTGAGTTGAGTGGTTTTGATGAAGAAATGCTTGTCGCCGCTTCACCAAAAACAAAATCATTCAATGAAGCAAGTGAGGCGTTGGAATCTTTAGGATTTACAAAAGCAAAAATAGTAAAAGCTCTTAGTGCATGTGAGAGCAGCGATACTGCCGTACTTGTAAAAGAGGCACTGAAATTATTACAAACTCTATAAGGAAAAAATATTGAAATTAACTATTTTATTTGGAGGTGCTAGTTACGAACACGAAATTAGCATCGTAAGTGCGATAACGCTCAAGACTAAGTTGTCAGGATTTGATTTAAGTTTCGTTTTTTGTGACCAAGACCACACATTTTATTTGATAAATCCATCAAAAATGAAAGCAACCACTTTTTCAAAAGGTGAGCATAAAAAGATGCCAAAATTGAGTCTGATAAACGGCTCTTTTTTCCAGAAAAATCTCTTCTCATCCGTTACGCACGTTGGCACTGTTTTAAACCTTATTCATGGAGCAGACGGCGAAGACGGAACAATCGCTGCACTTTTGGATTTTTACTCTATCAAATACATCGGTCCTAGAATGAATGCTTGCGTATTTTCGTATGACAAAAGATACACAAAATATTTATGTACGGCGAAAGAGATAAAGAGTCTTCAATATGAAGTTTTAAGTAAAAATGAACATAAAGATATAGCAATTCCTTACCCGATTATTATCAAGCCTGCATCTCTTGGAAGCTCTATAGGCGTGAGTATAGTCAAAGAAGAGAGCGAACTCGATTATGCACTTGACACTGCCTTTGAGTTTGATAATAATATTTTAGTTGAGCCATTTATTAACGGTGTAAAAGAGTATAACTTAGCCGGTTTTATGGCGAATGGAAAAATGCACTTCTCTATCATAGAAGAGCCTCAAAAAAATGAATTTTTGGATTTTGAAAAAAAATATATGGATTTTGCAAGAAGCGAACAGGTTTTAAAGGCAGAAATTAGTGATAAATTAATCACAAAACTTAAAGCAAATTTTGAAAAGGCGTATAGAGGTTTATTTGAGGGCGCGTTAATTCGATGCGACTTTTTTGTTATCAATGATGAAGTTTATTTAAATGAGATAAATCCGATTCCAGGCTCCATGGCGAACTATCTTTTTGAAGATTTTTCTGCATGCATAGAGTCGCTTTCAAAATCGCTTCCACATGCAAAAAGAGCAAAAATCTCTTATGAATACATTCACTCCATTTCAAGTGCCAAAGGCAAATAATGGCGATTAAGTCTATCCAGTATAATCAACATACTATCAATATGAGTTATGAGATAGTTAATTCGCACGCAAAGGTTGATTTGATACTCTTACATGGCTGGGGAAGCAACAAAAATTTGATGAAACAGGTGTTTTCACAACACATGAGTCATTTTCGTCACATCTATATAGACTTACCTGGGTTTGGCGGCTCTACATGCAATCTAACGCTGCAAACAGCAGATTATGCAAGAATTGTTGAGCTTTTAATGGTGCATATCAATGCTCAAAAAGATATTATTTTGGGTCACTCTTTTGGCGGTAAAGTAGCACTTCTGCTTGAGCCTAAAGTACTTGTATTAGTTGCAAGTGCGGGAATTTATGTTACAAAATCTTTAAGAATTCAGGCAAAAATTGCACTTTTCAAACTGCTTAAAATCTTTGGATTTACAACACTCAGAAATCTTTTTGTAGCAGACGATGCAAAAAATTTAAGTGAGCCCATGTATCAAACTTTTAAAAATGTTGTTAATGAAGATTTTAAAAATGAGTTTGCGCTTTATGGTGGAAAAGCTCTCCTTTGCTGGGGTGAAAAAGACAGCGCAACACCTCTTAGCTCTGCAAAAAAGATAAACTCTTTAATAAAAAATTCTACACTTAAAGTGTATGAGGGCGACCACTACTTCTTTATGAATCAAGCCAAAGATATCTCTGAAAATATCGAAGCAACATTTCTAAAAACTCTGGAGCACTGACATGGAAGAGTATAAAATCTTCATCGCATTTGTGACAAATCTACTTTTTGTCACTGCTCTTGGCTGGTATCTTATCACAAATCTTCAATGGTATGATTATAAACTCTCTCGTGTGGTGCTTAAGCATCACAAGCCTCAATGGCATCTTTTCTATTTTATTTTTCCATTTGTCGCCTACTATGTTATGGGTCAATACTTTGTTATACTCTTTTATATTGCTCTTCTTCCAGCTCTGTTTCTCTGGCATAAAAGCTTAGATAAAAAGCTGGTACTAACATGGAGGGTCAAAAGATTTCTCACTCTTTTAATCTCTTTGGTGCTCTTTTTTAATCTGCTTTGCACGCTTAAGTCGGCATGTGGAACCTACAGCGTTTTTATGCCGCTGGCATTGGCATACATTGGGAGCACTTTGATAGAAAAATACCTTTTTATGGTGTACAAAAAAGAGGCAAAAAAAAGAGTCGCAGAGATGGATGATTTACAAATTATCTGCATAACGGGGAGCTACGGCAAAACAAGCATCAAAAATTTTGTGGCGCAGATTTTGAGTAAAAAGTTTAGAGTCTATGCGACACCAAGAAGCGTAAATACAATAGGCGGAATTGTGGGCGATGTCAACAACTCACTTCCGGCAGACAGCGAGATTTATGTGTGTGAAGCGGGTGCGAGAGAGAGCGGCGATATCTATGAGATTACTACATTTTTAGAGCCTCAAACAGTCGTAGTCGGAAAAGTCGGTGAGGCGCATATCGAGTATTTCAAATCTCTAAAAAATATCATTGCAACAAAGCTTGAGATTATGCTCTCACCGAGGCTTGCGCGGGCGTTTATTCACACTTCTGTAACAGACGAGCCACATGCAAAGGTGACTTTCTTCGGCGATGACATATTGAATCTTAATGCAACACTTGAAGCAACGGAGTTTGAACTTAAAATCGGTGACGAAATTCTCTCTCTCCACACAGATATTTTAGGCGAATTTCAAAGTATGAACATAGCCGTAGCTGCAAAAATTGCTAAAAGTTTTGGCATGTCAAATGAAGAGATAATCCAAGCTGTAAAAGAGCTAAAACCCGTAGAACATAGACTTCAAATGATAAAAGCAGGCGGAAAACTCATCATTGATGACGGCTATAACGGAAATATTGACGGCATGTTGGAGGGCGTAAGACTCTGCTCGCTTCATGGCGGACGCAAAGTGATTGTGACTCCGGGTTTAGTGGAGAGTTCAGATACATTGAATATAAAATTAATAGAAGCTATAAATAAAGTTTTTGACATAGTGATAGTTACAGGAAGTCTCAACGCAAGCCTCTTTGAAAAAAATTTGGAAGTAAAAAATAAAATTATGTTAGCAGATAAATCGAAACTTGTAGATGTTTTAGCAGAGCAAACAAAAGCAGGGGATATTATTTTATTTGCGAATGATGCACCTAACTTTATTTAGGTTTTAGATTTGGTTTTTGCATTTTTACAAGGAGAAGATTCATTATGAAAGAGATTTTATATGCCCCATGGAGAGATGAGTATATTGCGGGTCATGAAGTGGATAGTTGTGTTTTTTGCAACATAACTTTTACTCCTCAAGATGATGAAAATCATCGCGTGCTTTACAGGGATGAGCACTGCTTTATTGTTATGAATCTTTACCCTTACACTCCGGGGCATTTTATGATAATTCCGCATCTCCATACAGATAAACTTGAAGAGTTGGACAGTACTGTTTGGCTGCATATGAGCGATTTGGCACAAAAATGCGTTAGGCTTCTAAAAGAGGGATTTAAGGCACATGGCGTAAATATAGGAATGAATCTTGGAGCGGCAGGCGGGGCAGGGATAGCCGAACATATCCACATGCATCTGGTTCCAAGATGGAACAGGGATACAAACTTTATAACTTCTATCGCTCAGAATAGGGTTTACTCTACAGATTTTATTAAAGTATATCAAAGAATCAAGAGCCTGATTCCTAAATATATAAAAAGTGAGTAATCTTCTCAATTAACCGGTTTTTAGAATTGGCGTAAGTTACTTTTTATCCTCTTTTTTTCCTCTTAATATAAAGAAAAAAACTCCAAGAATAGATAAAAATACAAGAGTTCTTATCCCAAGTGTCAGTAGGTCGTTCGCAGAATCTTCCAAGTTGTTGCCTTAATAAAAATAGATTGATTTTGTGGATGGGGTGGAGGGATTCGAACCCCCGAATATCGGTACCAAAAACCGAGGCCTTACCGCTTGGCGACACCCCAAAGAGCTGTAGAGAAGTAGAAATTTTAAAGCTTTATAAAGTGCTTTAAAACGGGTGGGATTTTAAAGTAAAAAGCCTTATAATATACTTAATTTACACCCCTTTTTTCAAATCTTTTATCGCTTGTTTATCCATAATCGCTAACTCTTGCTCCGCTGTAAAAACTGTTTTTACATCCATTTCAAAATCAAGTGTACGGCTTTTTCCGTGGTAATCAACTTGATTCAGGATGAGTTTCATAGTTTCCAATCTTGCCTTATGTTTATCGCTAGAACGAATTACATGCCAAGGTGCCTTTGCATGATTTGTATCTTTTAGCATTTTATATTTAGTCTTTGTAAACTGCTCCCACATGCTCTGTGCCTGTAGATCAATTTCGCTTAGTTTCCATTGGCGGAGCGGGTCTGAACGGCGTTGCTCAAATCTTTGTGCCTGTTTCTCTTTGCTGACGCTAAAATAGAGTTTAATAAATATTGTTCCCTGCTCAACCAAAGACTCTTCAAAGGGGATAACATGTTTCATAAATAGCTCATGCTCCTCTTTTGAACAGAAACCAAATACAGGCTCTACCATAGCACGGTTATACCAGCTTCTATCAAAGAGTACTACCTCCCCGCCATGTGGAAAGTGTTTAATGTAGCGTTGAAGATACCACTGCGTAAGCTCCTCTTCGGTAGGGCGACCAAGAGCTACTATGCGGTAGTGTTTAGGATTCATATATCTGCTTACGCTTCCAATTACGCTCCCCTTTCCTGCCGCATCGCGCCCTTCAAAAAGAATGATAAGTTTTTTTTTATGTCTCTCAAGATGCTGTTGCAGTTTAACAAGTTCAGCTTGGTAAGGTTCTAAAGCGAGCGTTTCAGAGTAGGTGTTAATCGCCTCTTTAAGCTGTTCCTCCGTGAGTGTGTGTAATTCCATCGGTAATCCATAACGTTAATTTATATTTTTTTACGAAATTATATCGAAAAATATAAACAATTTGCCAACTTAAAGCCCCGTATTAAGTACCTAAAAATAGATTCGCAATTAGAGTATGAAAGGAGTACAGCCGCCAT
>JAUSKV010000030.1 GCA_030646745.1 Sulfurimonas sp.
TTTTTTTGAGAGTGCAGATAAAAAATATAAGTGCAATATAACAGAAAAATCTGACATTGAAAAAGTTCTAAAAAAAGTTGAACCGGATTTTTTGATACATCTCTCAGGCATCTCTTTTGCGGCACATAGAGATAATGAAGCATTCTATAAAGTAAATACAATCGGCACTACAAATATTTTGGATACGCTTGTAGAACTCGGTTTAAAGCCAGATAAAATAATTTTAGCAAGCAGTGCTACCATTTATGGAAATCAGGGCTTAGAAGTTTTAGATGAATCACTCTGTCCAAAGCCTGCAAATCACTACGGCGCGAGCAAATATGTTATGGAGTGTTTGGCACAAAACTATTTTGAAAAACTCAATATTCTAATCACCAGACCTTTTAACTATACGGGCAACGGTCAAGCAGAACACTTTTTGATACCAAAGATTGTTAAGCATTTTAAAGAGAAAAGTGAAACTATAGAGCTTGGCAACCTTGATGTCAAGAGAGAGTTTAATGATATAAGTTTTGTGTGTGAAGTGTATAAAAGATTATTAGAGTGCGACAAAAAGAGTGAAATTCTAAATATAGCAACAAACAGAGGCATAAAACTGCTTGATGTCATAGAGAACATGAATGAGATAGCAGGGTATAAAATAAGAGTAGTGGTAAACCCTAACTTTGTGAGAAAAGATGAAATCAAAAGTTTGACAGGCTCATGCGAGAAGCTTTCTGTTGCTATAGGTACAATTGAGCCCAAAGATTTTAAAGATACGCTCAGAGAGATGTTTGAAGCCTAAGGTCGCACTAGTTCATGACTGGCTGGTCACGGATGCCGGAGCGGAAAAAGTTTTAAGAGCAATCCTAGATATCTACCCACATGCCGATATCTTTTCACTTGTTGATTTTTTGAGCGATGAAGAGAGAACGACTGTTTTAAACGGCAAACATGCAAAAACCTCTTTTATTCAAAAGCTCCCCTTTGCCAAAAAACATTTCAGAAACTACTTGCCTTTTTTTCCACTTGCTATAGAAAGCTTGGATGTAAGCGCTTATGATTTAGTAATAAGTTCATCTTGGGCTGTTGCAAAGGGTGTAAAAACAGCTAAAAACCAACTCCATATATCCTACTGCTATACGCCAATCAGGTACGCTTGGGATCTGTATGATGAATACACTGCAAACCTCAGACAGCCAAAAAAGTTTTTAGTAGAGCAGACTTTAAAATATATAAAAAAATGGGACTTCAATACTGCCCATAGAGTTGACTACTTTTTAGCTGATTCTAAATTTGTTGCAAATAGAATAAAAAACAGCTACAACAGAGAGAGCGAGGTAGTATATCCGCCAGTTGATACATACAATTTTGCCCTATGCGAAGAAAAAGAGAGTTTTTATCTTACCGCCTCAAGACTTGTCCCCTATAAAAAAACAAAACTGATAGTAGAAGCTTTTAATGAGATGCCAACTAAAAAACTTTTCGTTATAGGCGATGGCGAAGAGTACGAGTCAATAAAAAATATTGCAAAAGAGAATGTCCATATCCTTGGCTATCAAGATAAAAAAACAATGATAAAGTACATGCAAAGAGCAAAAGCTTTTGTTTATGCAGCGATTGAAGATTTTGGAATTGTTCCGATAGAAGCCCTAGCATGTGGAACTCCCGTTGTTGCACTAAATGACGGCGGAACAGAGGAGACTATAGAAGAGGGCATAAACGGTGTTCATTTTAACCATCAAACAAAAGAGAGCATTATGGATGCGATACATAGATTCGAGAATATGAACTTTAACTACAAGCAAATTTCAGAATCGGCAGACTCCTACAATGAAGAGAGATTTAAACGAGAGATGAGAGGGTTTATAGAAGAAAAATTAATAACAAATCTTAATAGATTTTAGTACAATAACTTTATGAAAAAAAACAGCTTCAATATTGCAACATATTTTTTAGCCCTGATTCTAATAGCGGTGGATTATTTTGTACTTCTACTCACCATAAATATTACAATATATTTAAGAAGTGATTTTTTTACAGAACTTCCAAAATTTAATGCTACGAGCCATGAATACAGTTGGATGATATTAATTATCCTTTTTTTATTTATTTATGAAAAAATATATACTAAACGGTATGATTATTGGAATGACACCAACAAGATTTTAAAAGCATTACTCTACTCCTTTCTTACTATTTTCAGTTTTATAACCCTCTCCAAAGCCTCGGATGACTACTCAAGACTTTTTATAATCCTATTTTTTACATTAGCACTTATTTTAATCCCTTTTGCCAAGAGAGTTACAAAAAATCTGCTTTTTAGGCTTGATTTTTTTAAGCTCAAAGTAAAAATTTTGGCAGATGATGAGAAATATGAGATTCTAAAAAAAGAGGTAGAACAAAATTGGTACCTTGGGTATAAAATAAGTGACATGAATTTTGACATGGTTCTGATATCTTCCAAAAAATATGATGCGACAGAGCTGCAAAAAATTATAAATCAATATATCAATATAACAAAAGATATATATATAATCCCATATCTTGAAAATATCGACTTTTCACATGCCGAGATGATTAGCTACTCAAATATCAGGCTCTCCTCTTTTCACATAGAAAACAGGCTCTTAAACTATAAAAATATTGTTTTAAAATATCTCTTTGAAAGATTTTTGAGCCTGTTGATTTTACCTTTTGTATTGGTACTGCATCTCATCATTTCTATTTTAGTGAAGCGCGACTCTAAAGGCAATATACTCTTTAAACAAAAAAGACTCGGCAAAAATTCAAAATTATTTGAGTGCTATAAATACAGAAGCATGTATGAAAATTCTGATCTCATTTTAAAAGAGTATCTCCAAAAGAATCCGCAAGAGATTGAAAATTACAAAACTTTTCACAAGTATGAAAATGACCCGCGAATAACAAAAATCGGAAAGTTTTTAAGAGCCAC
>JAUSKV010000197.1 GCA_030646745.1 Sulfurimonas sp.
AGACTTGGATTTTTACAGGTTACGGAAGATTATACAGGAAGTGGCTGGCACTTTGGTGAGAGTGCAAAAAAAGATGCAGTACAGCAAAATATATACCTCATGATTAATGCTTATTTTTAAAGTATGGTTTTTAGGTAATTAACAGTAGCAACATTGCTACTGTTAAATTTACGCCGATAGTTTGTTTGATACCTCAAATCCACGGTCAAAATTCACTAATCCGCATATCAAATTAAATCGTAGATTGAACTGTTTTCTACGGTTACGATTCTTTATTTGGTATTTTTATTTGAAAAGGTATCCCTTTTTCTAAAACAGTTTGAGCTAAAAATATATTAAAAGCATCACTTAAACCTACTCCATACTGATTCAAAATCTCTTGAGCTTTATTTTTTATCTTGATTTAAATATAAAAAATAAAGATAAACATTAGTTCTAACTTTATTTACAATAGCTGCCATCACAACTTCCTTCTTTCATTTTAAAATATTGTAACACACATTGTGCGTACATGTTAACTATATAAAGAGGGTATTTTTTATGTAATGGACTAGATGAATCATAAAAAAATCCTTTAAAATATTCTATTTCCGCAAACTTCACATAAAGACTCAAAATCGTTTACCGCACAGCAAATAGTTTTGTAAATATATTCAAACATCTGTTTTATCCTTTTTTTTAGTTAGTAAAGTCAAGCAATTGCTGTTCCCTTAAATCACTAAAAATGCAACAAACTTGCAACACTAGGGGTGTATCATTCCATTTTGAAACAAAAAAAATAAATCAAAAGGTGCATAATTTTATGTTACATAATCAAAGGAAGAAAATGAAAAGAAATATTAAATTGAGTATTATAGCAATGGTTGCAACACTCTCAGCAAGTGTAGTTTGTGCGGCAGAAGAAGCTCCTAAACAGGCGCTCTTGGGCAACTATCAGCTCATTTACGGCAAGTCGCCTGTAGCAGTTGAGAGTTTTACGGATATGTTTAAAGATGGAACATTTTATGGGCGACTTCGCTCTAACACATTCATGTACACTTGGGAAAAAGAGACGGCTACACAAGAAAATCATGTAACAAGCGGTCTCGGCGGTTCAGCTATTTACCAAAGTGCCTCATACGGCGGATTTGATTTTGGTGCAGGTCTCTACTATAGCCATGGCTATTTTAGTATTGCGGATGATAATGTAGGACTCATCAAACCGGGGCAGGATGTTTTTAGCAAATACAATTATACGCATACCAACACACAAGACATGGCTATTTTAGGTCAAGCGTATATCAATTACAAAAGTATTCCAAAAACAGATGTTAAAGTCGGTCGACAATTAGTTGAGACTTTTTTTACAAAATCCAATGACACGAAAATGATTCCAAATACTTTTGACGGTGCTACTCTTCAGACAAAAGCTCTGCCAAGCACAGGTATAAAAGTTGCATATTTAACAGAGGAGAAGCTTCGTGCACATACGGATGCTCACTCAGTTTTAATGTACGACAATAGCGACAGTGTAAACAAAAGCATGTGGAACGCAAATGATGATTCAGCTATGCACATAGGGCTCACTTATACAGCACTCAAAGCAGCAGGCATAGACACGGATGCTCCCCTTATGGTTGGAGATATAAATAACAAATCGATTGAAAATCTCTCTCTTGATGCTTCATTTTATAAAGTCCCTGCTCTAGTTTCCGAGGCGATGGCTGAGGCAAATTACAATGTTAAAATAGGAAGTTTCTCATTAACTCCGGGAGTACGCTATATTAAGCAATTTGATGACGGTGCCGGTGAAATTGGCGGTGCGGCTCTTAGCGGAAAACTAGCCGGCAAAGCGGGAGTAAGCGGAGGGTACAAAAATGCAGATTCTCTCGATTCTCAAATGGTAGCAGCTCGCGTAGTTGGAACTTACAGCATCTACAAACTCAATCTAGGCTACTCTCAAATCTTGGATGAAGCCGATTTAGTAATGCCATGGAGAGGCTTTCCAACGGATGGCTACACGCGTTCGATGGCTCGAACAAACTGGATAGCGAACACAAAAAGTTACCGTGCAGAGGTGATGATTAATGACAATAAAACAGGCGTTTACAAAGATGTTATGATGCAAATCTCGGCACTCCATACGGATGCAGATGAGTTAAAAGCTCAGTTTGACGAAAACTACTACTATGCAGGATTTACGCAGAATATTCCATCCATGCCGGAATTGCAATGGCGTTTTAGAATCGGATACCAAGATACAAAAAAAGTGGATGCCGATACCGTTGATACTCGTTTTGAGTTGAATTACCTATTTTAAGGAGAGGAGGCAGTATAGCTATACTGCTTTAATCTTTCCTCCAACATTTTTATTAAAATAAAAGGAAAACAGAATGAAAAGAGTTATTTTTATAGTAAGTATATTTTCGCTTAGCGTTTTTGCAAATGTTACACTACAAACTGAGGTTAAAGCATGGCTTTTAACAATTGATGGCGGTACGCCAAAAATAAAATATGATGAATTGGTGAAAGATAAACAAGCTGAGCTTGATAAATTCTTTGAAGAGTGCAGAGCAGATGTAGCCAGCGGTAAATTGCCAAAAGGTACATGCAAACCACTATTTTTAAATAAACTAAAGGAGATGTAGATGAATATAAAAAGAAAATTTCTACTTGTTGGTACTGTCATAATTGCTTTATTACTGTTTTTGTTATTAGCTATACGCTTTATATTTGGTTCTGTAGAAAATTCGTTTTCTGAAAATACGGCTACATCCGATAAAGCAAATGCTTTTCAAGAAATTTATAGTAATGGTTTACAATGCGGTCAAGCTCTGCGGAATGTATTTATTGATCCAAAGAATGAGCAAGGAAAAGAGAATTTCAAGAAAGGCATACAAGATTTAGTAAAGAGCTATAGTGAACTTGAAAAGGTAGATTCAAATGTAGCCATTAAACTTAAAGATAAATATAGCTTGTTCATGGATGATTTGAATAAATTAGAAAAAATGATAATATCCGGGGAGATGATAACTACTGAACATCTGAAATCAAACACTAAAGTTTGGCGTGAGATAAAAGAAGATATTACAAAAAATCTTAAAGAGACTAAAAAAATAGCTGAGAATGCTAAAAATGAATTTAGCAGTTATCTTTCAAAAATGCTAATATTTGCAACTGTTGGCATATTGCTTTTTATTATTGCGATAAGTATAATTTTATTTATATTTTCTAAAAATATCGTACTTTCTATCGCCACGATACAAACAGGACTAACCTCTTTCTTCTCCTTTCTAAACAGAGAAACAGACAAGGCTGAACTATTCAATCTAAACTCCAAAGACGAATTTGGACAGATGGCAGTCATTATCAATGAGAATATCTCTTCTATCGAAAAAGGGTTTATGGCTGATGCTGAAATGATTGAAAATATGACTCATGTTATGAATCGTGTAAAAAATGGGTGGTATAGTGAATTTGTTGAAGCAACTGCACACAATCCAAGTTTAGTTGATTTAAAAGTTATCTTAAACGATATGCTAAAAGGTAATCGTGCGAGACTTTTAGATATTACTGAGAAATTGGAAAGTTATGCAAAACATGATTACACTCTTAATGTACAGATGAATCCAGCTGATGAAAAAGGTGGTATCTTAGAGAGACTTGTCATTCAATGCACAGTTCCATGAATGAAATGCTCTCATCATCCCTAACAAATGGCATAGACCTTCAATCAGACGCAGGCACTTTAAAACAAGCAGTAGAAACCCTCTCAACAGCTTCTAACCAACAAGCTGCAAGCCTAGAAGAAACAGCAGCAGCCATGGAAGAGATGACATCTAATGTTCAAAACAATGTGCAAAAGTCAAACGAGATGGCAACCATGGCAACG
>JAUSKV010000219.1 GCA_030646745.1 Sulfurimonas sp.
GTAGAAGCTCTTGATGGAAGTAAATGGAATTTTTTTAATGGTAATTCTGCAACAGCTGAATTTAAACTAGCCATAGATAAAAGAAAACCTCTTCTAAATATTTTAGGAAATTCATACAAGATATCTAAAGGCGGCTCTGCATTGGTTGTTTTTAAAGCAGTGGATGAGAATATGAAAGAGTTGTATATTGAGGTAGGCGATAAAAAGTTTCTTGCAGAGCCATTTTATAAAGAGGGTTATTATATTTCGCTTATTGCGTGGTCGATTTTGAATCAAGATTTTAAAGCTAATTTGGTTGCAAAAGATTATGCAGGAAACACTTCGCTGGTCTATATTCCTCTCTATTTACAAACAAAAGAGTATAAAGTTTCAAATATTAAACTAGACGATAGATTTTTAAAAGGAAAAATTGCTGAACTCGCATCCGAGTTTGAAGAGACGCAAGGCGTGGATGATTCAATTCAGCAGTTTAAGATTATCAACGAAAAAATAAGAGAAAAAAATGAGAAACTAATTCATAGCATAACAGCGAAAGTACCTGATAAAATGATTAGTGATTTTAGTATAGTACCAATGTACCCACTAAGAAATGGACAAGTAGTTGCACAGTACGGTGATTACAGAAAATATAGCTATAACGGTGCAGATGTGAGTGAATCGTATCACATGGGGTTAGATTTGGCAAGTAATGCTATGTCAGAAATTATTCCTAAAGACAAGGGCGAAATTGTTTATGCGGATTATAATGGTTTGTATGGAAATATGCCAATAGTTAGTCATGGGTTAGGGCTTTATACCATTTACGGGCATTGCTCAAGTGTTAATGTAACTGCCGGCAGTTTTATAGATGAAAATACAGTGATAGCCAATACAGGAAAAAGCGGCTATGCTATGGGCGACCACCTTCATTTCGGTGTTTTGGTTCAAGGCATAGAGGTTCGTCCTCAAGAGTGGATGGATGCAGAGTGGATTAAGCTAAATGTAACAGATGTAATAAATAGTTCAAAAGCTATGATAGATAAAATTTAGTTAAATTCAAGAAGAAGTCAAAGCTTTAGTGACTGAATATAATATGGACTTTGTTTATTTTATATGAGATTTTAAAATAGGAGTATTTACATGTATCAAACAACTATAAAAAAAGCGGTTGAGCTTGTTGGAATAGGGCTTCACAAAGGTTCTCCGGTTAGATTGCGCCTAGAGCCGCTAGAGAAAAATAGCGGAATTATCTTTTATCGAAGTGATGTGGATGTTTCTATAGCTCTCACTCCTGCAAATGTTGTTGATACAAAAATGGCAACCGTAATAGGCAAGGATAACTATGTAATTTCAACTATTGAGCATCTCCTATCGGCTGTTTATGCATATGGCATCGATAATTTAAGAGTGATAGTAGATGCGGATGAAGTTCCTGTTATGGATGGAAGCAGTGCGAGTTACTGCATGCTCTTGGATGAAGCCGGCATAAAAGAGCTAGATGCACCAAAGAAAATAATGAGAATAAAAAAAGAAATTATGGTTCAAGAGGGCGATAAATATGTAAAACTATCGCCATCTCCTGATTTGAAATATGGATTTACTATAAAATTTGCTCATCCTGTTATAAACAAGCAAGAGTATGTTTTAAACTTTACAAAAGAGAACTATAAAAATGAGATAGCAAGAGCTAGAACTTTTGGCTTTTTGCATGAGGTGCAATATCTTCGCTCAAAAGGGTTGGCTCTTGGCGGTTCACTCGATAATGCAATAGTTTTAGATGATAAAAAAGTCTTAAATCTTGAAGGTTTGAGATTTACGGATGAGTTTGTAAGACATAAAATATTGGATGCTATAGGTGACATGTCTCTTATCGGTATGAATTTTATCGGAAATTATGAAGCGATGGCAGGCAGTCATGATTTAAATCATAAATTGACACTGGCACTTTTAAAAGATGCAGAAAATTATGAAGTGATTGAACTTGTAGGTGAAAAAACTGCGGAGTTAGAAAAAGCGTATGCCTAAGAGTGTAGATGTAGTTTTGGTGGCTCTCTCTTCTCCTATTTTATTGGGAATTTATGAGAATAATAAGCTCATAGATTTCATAAGCACTCAAGAGAAAAGTTCGTACGTATTACCAGAAATATTTGAGGAACTTTTTAAAAAGTATAAAATAGAAAGACTTTTTTATGCAAATGGTCCGGGCAGCTTTATGGCTATAAAAGTTTCATATATCTTCTTAAAATCTATCAGCATTTTAAAAAATATTCCGCTCTTTGCAACAGATGCCTTTTATTTTAATGAAAACAGTCCTATAAAAGCGATTGGAAAGCTATATTTTGTTAAAGTTTCGTCAGAAATAAAAACTCAAAAGTTAGAAACGGTTCAAGAGGCAGATTTTCGCCTCCCAAGTGAACTTGATTATAACGAGTTTAGTACAGTAACAGCACCACTTTACATGATAGCTGCTGTTTGATAAAAGGGAGAAGAGAGTGATAGTAAGCGTACCGGCAACGAGTGCAAACCTAGGTCCTGGATTTGATTCGTTGGGACTAGCAGTTGATTTGCGTAATAGAGTTGAATTTCATCAGTCAAAATTTTTTAGTGTAAGCATTAAAGGTGAGGGTGAGAATAATCCTAGATTAAAAGGCAATAATCTTTTTATTAGTATATTTAACGACCATTACAGCCGTTTAACCCAAAAGCAACAAAATTTCAAATTTACATTTTACAACCAAATTCCTATGTCAAGAGGCTTGGGTAGCTCTTCTGCTGTCATTGTCAGTGCTATTGCAAGCGCGCATGAAGCTGCCGGTATTAGAGTTTCAAAGCGCCGAATTTTAAATCATGCACTTTTTTATGAATCGCATCCGGATAATATTACACCGGCGGTTATGGGCGGCTTTAATGTTGCTGCCGTTGAAAAAAATAAGGTATTTTCTCAAAAAAAACATCTTCCTGATTATATAAAAGCAGTAGTTGTTATACCAAATAAACAGATGAACACATTAAAGGCAAGAACACTTTTGCCAAAATCCTACTCCAAAGAGAATGCGATTTACAATCTGTCTCATACAGCTCTGAGCGTTGGGGCATTTTTTAATGAGGATTGGGAGATGTTAAAGCTTGCATCTCAAGATAGATTTCATCAAAAAGCCAGAATGAAAACATTACCGGAACTCTTCAATGTGCAAAAGGCTGCCTATGAAAGTGGAGCGCTTATGAGTACACTCTCAGGAAGTGGGTCAACATTTTTCAACATGGTATATGATGAAGATGCGATAGAGATATCAACTAAATTAACTCAAAAATTTCCAGAGTTTGTAGTTAAAATATTAGATTTTGATAATAGTGGACTTATAATAGAGAAATAATCTCTATTAAATAAAGCAACTTTTAGATACAATGGCGAAAAAATTTAATCTACCTATCAGAATGTGTATCTCGTGTAGAGATAGGCAAGCTCAAAATCAACTATTGAGATTTAAATGCATAGAGGGTTCTATAGAGATTTTTGATGGAATAGGTAGAAGTTTTTACATATGTAAAAATTGTCTTACTCAAGATAAACAAGTTTTGAAAGCACTTATGCGACAATGCAGAAGTGGAGATAAAGATAAATTTACGAACAGACTAAAGGAGATCATCGCTGATGATAGAAAAAGTTAGAGTACATGAAATTGCAAAAGAGCTAGGAATAGCTTCTAAAGATGTTTTGAAAAAAGCCACAGATATGGGTATGGATGTGAAATCTGCACAAAGTACAGTGAGCATGGAACAAGCTGATGAATTAATGAAATTTATTATGAATGGTGAACCGGCAGAACATGCACCAAAAGAGACTGAACAAGAACATAAGAAAGCTATCAGTGATACTCCTAAAGAAACTCCTAGTAAAATAATTCAAACTGAATCTACTAAAATAGTTGAAATAAAAGCGGATAAAGTAGCAAATACAGAAGATACAGAAGCCGAGCCAAAAGAAAATATTCAGGAAGCTGTAGCAGAAAAAATTGAAATCAAATCAGAAGATAAAAATATAGCAGAAGAACCTAAATCTACCGGTATAACAGTAATACAACAGATTAAAAAATCTGGCTTAAAAATTGTTAAAAAGAATAAACCGAAAGTTGAAGAAGTTTTTAATGTTCCTGAAAAACAAGCAAGTATCTCTTCATATGGAAAGATAAGTGCCGAGGTCTTAGAAGAGTTAGCACAAAAGAAAAAAGCAAAACAGGGTTCAGGAATTGCTAAAAAGCAAGAACAAGGCGTTAAAATAGATATTTTCGGCGGCACCATGAGTGAAGTATCTATGGATTTGGATGATCAAATAGTTCTGTTGGATTTAAACTCTACTGAGAGAGCAAAACTACCGGTTGAAGAGCCTAGAAAACCAAGAGAGCAGAAGCCGGTTGGAAGAAATGCAAATAAAAAAGCAGGAAGCAAAGGTAAAAAGGTTTCTCGAGATAAAAGAAAAACATATAAAAAAGACAAACTGGAAGATGTGATAATAACACATGTGGAAATACCTGAAGATATTCGTGTTTATGAGTTTGCAGAAGCACTGAACAGACCAATATCTGATATTATAAAAGTTCTCTTTGACCTTGGTTTAATGATGACAAAAAATGACTTCCTAGGAAAAGATGAGATTGAAATTTTATCAGAAACATTTGAAGTAGAAGTTTCTATCATTGATCCTAAAGATGCTTTTAATTATGAAAGTGACTTAAATGAAGAGATTGATGAAAACGCAACTGAACGACCTCCTGTTATTACGATTATGGGGCATGTTGACCATGGTAAAACTTCACTCTTAGATGCAATTAGAAAAGCAAAAGTTACAGAGGGTGAAGCCGGTGGAATAACACAACATATCGGTGCTTATACAATCGAGCAACATGGAAAAGCAATAACATTTTTAGATACTCCTGGTCACGCAGCATTTAGTTCAATGCGTCAAAGAGGAACAGATTTAACAGATATTATAGTAATCGTTGTTGCGGCTGATGATGGTGTTAAACCTCAAACAGATGAAGTTATTAAGCTAGCAAAAGAGTCGGGCGTTCCAGTGATTATAGCACTTAACAAAATGGATAAAGAGACGGCAAATCCTGACCATGTTAAGGGTCAAATGGCCGAGAGAGGCTTAAATCCTGTAGAGTGGGGCGGGGATATAGAGTTTATTCCTATCTCTGCTAAAACAGGTATGGGTATTGATGCGTTACTAGAGAATATTTTAATTACTGCAGAAGTACTAGATTTAAAAGCGAATGAGAATGCAATGGCAAAAGCTGCTGTTGTTGAGTCTTCGTTAGAGAAAGGTCGCGGTCCTCTTGCAACTGTTATTGTTCAAAACGGTACACTTAAGGTGGGTGATTATGTTGTTTGTGGGAGTTCATATGGTCGTGTTAAAGCACTTCTTGACGAAAATAAAAAACAGATAAACAATGTAAAACCAAGCCATACGGCAGTTGTAGCTGGTCTGAATGAAGTTCCATCTTCTGGTGAAATAATGATGGCAATGAATAATGAAAAAGAGGCGAAAGAGTATGCACTTAAACGTCATGAATATGATAGACACAAAGAGCTTTCTCATAGTACAAAATCAACCTTAGAAGACATGACTTCTATGATTGCAGAGGGTCGTCTAAAATCTCTTAAAATTGTTCTTAAAACTGATGTTCATGGTTCACTTGAGGCTATTAAATCTGCACTTAATGAGCTTAGAAATGAGGAAGTAAAAGTTAATGTTATCTCCTCGGGCGTTGGTGGAATCACAGAAAACGATGTTGAATTGGTTTCTAATAGTGAAAATTGTGTTCTTCTAGGCTTTAATGTTCGTCCTACAGGAAATGTGAAAGCTCTTGCAAAACAGAGAAATGTTGATATTAGAACTTACTCTATAATCTATCAACTTCTTGATGATATTACGGGAATGCTAACAGGTATGATGGCACCGAAATTTACAGAGATAAATACGGGTCAAGCTGAAGTCAGAAATACATTTAAAGCACCAAAAGGCATGGTTGCCGGATGTGTTGTTGTGGATGGAAAACTTATTCGTGGCGGACTTGTTCGTGTTATTCGTCAGGGCGTTGTTATTCATGAGGGCGAGCTTACTTCACTCAAACGCTTCAAAGATGATGTTGAAGAGATTGGAAATGGTTATGAGTGTGGAGTAATGATTAAGGGTTACGATGATGTAATCGTTGGTGATGTTATTGAAACATTCAAAAAAGTTGAGCAAAAAGTATCTCTGTGAACGAAGCACAAGTAAAGTTAAAAAGAACAGAATCGATTCTATTAGAGTTGATTCCTGAGGCTCTCGGCGCACTTAACGATAAAAGACTTCATGAGTTAAATGTGATTGAAGTGAAGTGTTCTCGTGGCAAAAGTGACGCTAAGGTCTATCTTGACCCAGCTTCTTTTAGCGATGAAGAAAAAAAAACATATATCAGTTTACTGAAAAAAGCTCGACCAAGTATTGAAACTCACTGCTTAAAAGATCAAGGTTGGTACCGTTGTCCAAATTTTACATTTGAATTTGACGAACAACTTAAAAAATCACAAAGTATGGAAGAACTTTTTAGAAAAATTGCAAAGGAGCCACAATGAGTTTAGAGAGCGACATAAAATCACTGGTTGAATCTTTAGATTTAGAGCTTTATGATACTGCCGTAGTAAATGAAAATGATGAGACTATTTTCCGTGTAAGCGTTGTCTCCGGTAAAACTACAGAGGATGGTAAGAAAGCCGGTGTAAGCATGGACTCCTATGTTGAACTTACACATCTTATCTCGCCTTTGCTGGATGTTACTCCTCCCCTTTCAGGCGAATATAGACTTGAAGTCGGTAGCCCAGGTATTGAGCGAAAATTAAATAATATTGGTCATTTTAAAAAATCAATAGGTGAAGATCTCTCAATCTTAATGTCAAATAAAGAGAAGTACAAAGGTAAACTTTTAAGAGTAGAAGGCAATAAAATATTTTTAGAAGTAAACGCAGAGGAAGTTGAGATAGATTACAGCGAAATCTCAAAAGCTAAAACATACTTTGAATGGTAATTGATAGTCACTTTTTTATGAATCTAGCCCTCAATGAGGCTTGGAAATATCAGGGTTTAACCTATCCAAATCCAGCAGTAGGTTGCACTATTGTTGGCATAAACAACGAACTTTTAGCAGTAAGTGCACACCGGAGAGCCGGAGAGTCGCATGCCGAGGTTCTTGCACTTAAAGATGCTTATTTTAAACTCACAAACGACGCATCCATATTAAATATAACCTCTTCACATGAACTTCATAATTATCTTTTAGTAAATCACAATGGGTGTTTCAGAGATATTTCACTCTACACAACCTTAGAACCTTGCTCTCATGAAGGAAAAACCCCATCCTGTGCTTCACTTATTTCAAAGCTTGAAATTAAAAAAGTATTTGTCGGTTCTCGTGATTTTAACGAAGAGGCATCCGATGGAAATGAAACACTTTTGGCATCTGGAGTTGAAATTCAAAGTGGTATTTTAGAAGCAAAATGCGAAAATCTCTTAAAACCATTTGAGATGTGGAAAAAAAATAATTTTGTTTTTTTTAAATGGGCACAAAGATTAAATGCAACCACGGATGGCGGTTTGATAAGTTCAGAGAGTTCAAGAAAAACTATCCATGCCATGAGAGATATATGTGATTTACTAGTTATTGGCGGAAATACAGTGAGAGTGGATAGACCGACTCTGGATGCAAGGTTAGTTGACGGCAAAGCATCTGATATTTTAATCATTTCAAGAGAAAAAGAGTTTGATACGACGATACCTCTTTTTGGTGTTGCAAATAGAAAAGTAATCATTTCAGATAACTTCTCCATATGTCAAGAGTATAAAAATATTATGATTGAGGGAAGTTCAAAAATGTTTGAACTGACACGCGAAATTGTGGATTATTACTTATGCTTCATCGCACCTAGTTTTGGCGGAAGCAGTGG
>JAUSKV010000243.1 GCA_030646745.1 Sulfurimonas sp.
AAGGAATATTAACTTTTTTACCATCTACTAAAAAGTGACCATGCGTTACTAACTGGCGTGCAAAACGACGAGTCGATGCAAATCCCATTCTGTAAACAACATTATCAAGTCTTTGCTCAATCAGTGTAACAAGGTTTGTACCTGTATTTCCATCACGACGTTTAGCTTCAACGAATAGTGCACGGAATTGCTTCTCAGAAACACCATACATGAATTTTGCTTTTTGCTTTTCATTTAACTGCAAACCGTATTCAGATACTTTCTTACGACGCTGACCATGTTGACCAGGTGCATAAGGGCGTTTATCTAATGCAGATTTACCTGCTAAACGACGCTCACCTTTAAGGTTAAGGCTTACACCAAATCTTCTTTCGATTTTTTCTACTGGACCTCTATATCTTGCCATCAGTAATCTCCTTAAACTCTACGACGCTTAGGTGCGCGACAACCGTTGTGTGGTAATGGAGTAACATCTTTCATATATGTAACACGAATACCCTCAATTCCACCTACTGCCTTAGTTGCTGTCTCACGACCAGAACCAGGACCTTGAACTCTAATACCAAGCTCTTTTATTCCATGTACTTTTGCTTTTGCTACTGCATCTTCAACAGCTGCTTGAGCAGCGAATGGAGTAGATTTTTTTGAACCTTTAAAACCAAGGCTACCAGCAGAACTCCAAGCAATCATATTACCCATATCATCAGTAATTGTTACAAGTGTATTGTTAAATGATGCAGAAATATGTACAACACCACGAGCAATATTCTTTTTAATTACTTTTTTTCTTACAGCTTTTCTCTTTGCCATCTGCTAATCCTTATGCTGCGCCGACAGTTTTGCGTTTACCTTTACGAGTACGCGCATTTGTCTTAGTTTTTTGTCCACGGCATGGAAGACCACGACGGTGACGAAGACCACGGTATGAACCTAAATCCATAAGTGCCTTAATATCCATAGCAACTTTTTTACGAAGATCACCCTCTACCATGTGGTTAGCACGGATTTCATTCGTAATAGATGCTACTTCATCTTCGTTTAGTTCATAAACTCTTTTGTTATAGTCAATACCTGTAGCGTCTAAAATTAGACGAGAAGCATGAAGACCAATCCCATAGACATATGTTAGACCATACTCTATTCTTTTTTTCTTTGGTAAATCAACACCTGATATACGAGCCATGGTTATCCTTGTCTCTGTTTATGTTTTTTAACTTTGCAGATTACTCTTACAATGCCTTTTCTTTTGACAACTATACAGTCATCACACATCTTCTTAACTGAAGCACGCACTTTCATTGAAAGCTCCTATTTTGACTTTTCTTTACTGCATTTAGGTAGTTTGAACTTACCAATACTTTTAACTATATATAAATATACAGATAAAAACACTCAACTTTTATGTTAAAACAGCAAAGCGGATGTGGATTGTACACAAATAAATGTAAAAATTTTATTAAGTGAAGATACTTTTGTTTATTTTATCACTATTTAAGCAACTTCCACTCTAAATCTTGGCTTGGTTTTGATAAATAATA
Source organism: Sulfurimonas sp. (assembly GCA_030646745.1). Lineage (GTDB taxonomy): Bacteria > Campylobacterota > Campylobacteria > Campylobacterales > Sulfurimonadaceae > Sulfurimonas. The sequence goes on from JAUSKV010000243.1 coordinate 1,539, forward strand.
CCCTTGCATATATTCAACACCAATTGATTTTAGAACTTCATAGACTTCTTGTGAATAAACGAATTCACATATAACTATAATGTTATGTGCTTGTGCAAAAGAAAGGATTGATTGAACCATTTTTACAGCTTTATCGTCTTCTACTACTTTTCTAATGATGCTTCCATCAATTTTTATAAAATCAAAGCTATACGAGAGTATTGTAGAAAAATTAGCATATCCACTTCCAAAATCATCTAAAGCAATTTTGAGACCCTTATCTTGCAATAATTTAACCATAGCAATACAAGATATTTCATCATCAACTTTGTCATATTCTAATACCTCTATGCTCATTAAATCAATCAACTTAGGATATTTTTCAATAACTTTCAATACATAATTAACAATTTCCGGATTATTAAAATCTTGAAGTCCTAAATTTATACTAAATTTATGAACATTTAAATCTAAAAATTTACTAATGGATATATCAATTACTTTTTTTGTTAAATCTGTATATATATTTGTATCTTTGATTATCTCAAGAAAAGAGTTTGGATACAAGGTCGTTCCATTTGTATCTTTAATTCTTACTAGAGTTTCATACTTAAATACACAATCAGAAGATGTATCAATAATTGCTTGATACTCACAAAAAACTCTATTCTCATCTATTGCTGATTGCACTGTTTGAAAATTGCTTTGCTTCTCGTCATCAATCTCTTCAGAGTAGTAAACAATTTTATTTCTTCCGCTTCTTTTAGCATTGTAAAGTGCTATATCTGCTGTTTTTACCATATCAGTAAAATGTTTGCATCTATGCAAATTTTTATTTACACCTACTGAAATAGTAAATTTAATAGTTTGATTATTTATATTTATTACATGTTCACGGACTCTGTACATTAGCTCTTTAAGAAGTTTCTCAGAGCTATTTCTTTGAAATAAGAATAAAAATTCTTCGCCTCCATATCTAAATATAAAGTCATCTTTACCTACAATTTTTTTAAATATATTTGAAATATCTTTTAAAACTATATCTCCTATATCATGTCCGTATTGATCATTAATTTTTTTAAAAAAATCTATATCAACTATTGCGATATCATATTTGTCATAAGGAAACCTACTATCAATAACTTTCCTCAAATAATTTCTGTTATTGAGTCCGGTCAGTTGATCTGTAAAACTTTCTTTTCGTGCAATAAAATACATTATAGTTTGAAATATACCAATAATAAATATAACAATTGTAATGCTAAGAATATATAACAATATCTCTTTAATAGGTGAAATAGTATTTTTAATTTTATTATCTAAAGATATTGAAAAATCTGTCACTAACATCATGTACGTTTGGTTATTTTCTACGAAGGGAGATAGGTATGTTAACCATAAGCCATCCGTTTGTTTATTTGAGGATAAAAGAGTACCTTCTTCTGAGGAGTAAGCTTCATCCCAAACTTTTTTGTCATCTGTATCAATTTTTTGCATGACTCTTGCAGGTTCCGATGCTCCATCAGCTAAAAATCGATAACGATTATTCTCATCCTTAAAAACTAAAAATGAATAACTTATATCTTGATTGATAGTCATATACAACATGGTATTTAACATTTTCGATTTGTCTGAATTCATCAAAATACATTCTTGTATATTCTGATTCTCTTTACACTCTTCTTCTAGCCAGTTTTCTATCTTTTCATGCTGTATTAGGATTGTTTCTAGCTTATTAAAAATAACATTTTCTTTCATTTCATTCTCTTTTATAGAAAACGAAACATATAAGTAGAGTATCATGGATAAAATGCTAATTATACCAATGACATACAACCAATAATGAAAATTCTTTACCATATATTTTCTTCTATAAATTCATCGAATGCATTATCAAGGTCTATATTCTGATTTTCCAACCTAGATTTTATAAATATGATATTTGGTCTGCCTTTTTGCCAAAAAAAAGATCCTATACTATTTGGATATTTTTTCAATAAATCATATTCTAAAGTTATAATAGGAATATCCGTACAGTTTTTTTCTATTTTAGATTTTTCTAAAATTGCAAGATTTGCATCGCTACAATCATCTACAAAAATAATCTTTTCCGCTGGTAATATCTCTTTCAACTTTTGACAGTTCGTGTAAATAGAAAGAATCTTATGACTGCTCACTGCGTCTATCATTCTCATAATAATTTTGGACTCTATTTTATCAATTTCAGAACTAAATAATAATAATGAGAAAAAAAACAATAGAACTAAATATTTCAAAATAGATATTCCATCCCAAATATAAATGTTCTATCTATGCTACTAACACTTCCTAAGCCAAGAATAGGGGTTTGACTCGCTGTATTAAATATATTTTCTCCTTTGAGATCAAAGGATAGCTTTTTATTAACCTTATAAGAAGTGCCTAAACTATAATCGTATCCAGCGTCAATTTTAATATTTTCTACACTGGTATAACCGGAACGGTAGGTAATTTCATTAAAAAAGTTAAATTTATTGTATTTATTTAAAAGCCTTATGGTTGCACCTCTGGCAGAACTGTATTGCGACTCATCCGAATTAAAGCCTCTGTAAACATTAAAATCAAATGAATTAAACAAATCGAAACTATATTTAAATTCTAAATATACATTTGTTGATTTTATTGTTTTGTCACTATTATCATAGTGCTTTGAAGCAGAGCTATAATATATCCCCTCATTAAGCTCAAGGCAGATTGCTCCTAGTTTTACTTGAGTATTGTTACTTTTTTTAGTAAGTTCTGTTGAGAGTGCATCATATCGTGATGGAAGAATTTCCGGATTGACTTGCGTCTTCCCTGAGTAGGTTGTTGTATAGAAGAGAGATGGGCTAATGTATGTATGGTTGTAAGAGATTTTAGCTTTATAATCTTCGTCAAAATTGTATGTATATCCCAACCTAAACACTGGTTCGATTTTCTCTTCATTTATATAATTATCACTAAAATAATCAAGCTTTGCAGTTCCGGTGAGAGTACTCGCTTCTGTAATTTTAAAACTATCCTCTAAATATAGAGAATTTAAATTTATGCGTGTTGGTCCTCTAACATTTAAAGTGTTTAAGTTTTCATATTCAGAGACCTCTGGCTTTAATGTTTTTTCAGCATATTCAAACCCGTATTTGAAATTATTTGACGCAACTACTTTGCTTCCCTTTATTCCACCTTTGTAAACATTTTCTTTCCATTTAACATCAAGTGAACTACTTAATCCCTTATTATAGCCATTTAGCTCATAAAAATTCATTGTTGACATTGAGTCATCAATACTTGCATACGCAGTTAAATTATCAAAAATATCATAAGAAGCGTATAGAAATTGATGATATTTATTTATCTCATTCGTACCCTTAGGAGTACTATTTGCTCCATACCCGGCAAAGCCATCTTGCAAGGAATCATAACGACTGGTAAGAATATTAAAACCTTTAGTTTTTAAAGTCATTAAAACATGAGTTTTTTTTGTATCTTTTGAAAGATTGCTGCCATGATTATCAAAATCTTCTCTATTATTTTGATTACCGCTCACATAAACGCCATATTCTACATCATCAATTTCTTGACCACTGTAAATATGTTCAGAGAGCGACCCTCTATTGTCCGCTAAAATTTTTGCTTGCGTGTCATTTTCTCTATGAGGTGTTTTCGTATAAACTCGTATGGTTCTTAAAGAGGATTCAATTCCAAACTCTAAGCCATTTCCACCTTGATAAACCTCGATGTGATCCACAAAACCTAACTTCATATCGCCGTATATATAAAAAGCACTCCCAAAGTAGGTGGAACTCACTTCATGGTTATCTATATATAACCTTGTATTTGGCATATAATTAAGGGCATTGCCTACATTAGCAATAGTGGGAGTACCCACTAAACCCTCTTGATACGTTACAAATGGTATGGATTTTAATATATCTTTTAATGTATAGGCTTGCATGCGGTCTAAATCTTCTCTAGAGTAGATTGTTACAAATCCGGCATTTTCTTCTTTAGTTTCATTATGTAATTCACTTTTTTTTCGTAAATTTTGCAACATACTGCCAACATTATCATCCGCCGCAACAAGGAGAGATGTACAAAACAGAGTTATGAGGAAGAAGAAATTCATTTTTTATCCATTTGTAGCTTGATTTTTTATTGTTATGATAACCAAAATTCACAATTAACTAAAGTATGGTTTCATAGATTTATTAAATAAATATAAAAATTCTAACAGCATTCTACTTAATGTGCCCTACAACAGAATTGATAAATGTCAAATACTCAAAATTTTCATTAAATCCCAACATTTAAGCTAATTTCGTCACAAACAACAAAATATTTGCCAAAAGTAATTCTTGTTTTTTATAATTCGCTACAATTTCTTTAACTTATTTTACAAAGGATTTTTATGAAAAAACTTACTCCCCTCTCTTTGCTCGCTACTTCGGCTCTTTTAGTTCTACTCAGCACTGCAAGCGTAAGTGCCGGAGGGATGAAATGCGGCGATGGAAAATGCGGAAGTTCTATGAAAGAAGCTGTCACTAAGTCTAGTGAAGATAAAAAGGAATCTATGAAAGAGATGAAATGCGGTTCTGGGAAATGCGGAAGTATGAAAGCAAATGTTCCTAGTGACACAAATTCAACTCAAGATAATAAATAAATGAAAGAGTATATCTATTTTGGCGAAGTCGTAGAGCCTTACGATGTGAGAGTGTTAAACGAAAGAGAGGCAAGGGCGGGTGCCGGAATCCTTTTTTTGTTTGCAGTCATATCGTTTATGAACTCCTATCTTCTTCATGAGTTTATATATACTCAAATTTTTGTAACGGTGTTTATGATAGATTTTATTATAAGAATTTTCATAAATCCAAAATTTGCTCCTAGTTTACTCTTAGGACGAATCATGGTGCAAAATCAAATACCTGAGTATGTCGGAGCGCCGCAGAAGAGATGGGCTTGGTTTATCGGTCTTTACTTGTCAGTCATAATGTTTTTTTTAATTGTTGTTTTTAATGTTATGACGCCTATTAAAATCCTAATTTGTTTACTTTGTCTTGCGCTCCTTTTTTCTGAAGCCGCCTTTGGAATATGTGTAGGTTGCAAAATTTTCAACTTTATTAACAAAGAGAATCCAAAACTTTGTCCAGGTGGAACTTGTGAAATACGAACAAAAGATGAGATACAAAAAATTTCTACACTCCAAAAAGCAATTATTTTCGTCTTTGTAGGAATTGTTTCATTGACTACTTATCAATTAGCATTCAATAAGCATGAAGCGGCTAATACTAAAAAAGAGAGTAAAAGTTCTAAATGTGAGACAGGAAAATGTGAGACAGGTAAATGCGGAAGCGCAAAGTAAAAGATTTGTAAAGAACATTTGCCGATGATTTTAAACTCTCGCAGAACTTTTTTAAAAACTGCTATTTATGGCAGTGTTATTTTTGGAGGTGCTGTTTTAATTATGTCAGGTGCAACTATTTTTGGAGCAGTTTCACCCATACAAACCATGGCTCTTGTTCAAAAAGATCTCTTTCCGCATGCCAAAAAATTGGGCATAAACACAGAAGCATATTTAGCTCTTATTTTAAATCACTCAAAAGTAACTCCCAAAGAAAAATATTTTTTAAGAAACTGTGTCCAATGGCTCAATGAAGAGGCTGTTGCTATGCATAAAAAAATGTATTCCAGCCTATCCGAAGATGAGAGACAAACCGTATTAAAAAGCATCGCCAAGTACAAATGGGGAGAGAAATGGATAGATAAAATGCTTACTTATATTATGGAAGCAACTTTTAGCGACACGGTTTACGGTGTTTGCAAAAACTCCGCCGGAGCCACATGGCTCAATTTTGAAACTGGGTATCCCCGCCCTAAAGAGGCGTATCTATGATGTATGATATTTGCATAATCGGAAGCGGAGCCGGCGGTTCGCCTATAGCGTATGAGCTTAGCCATGCAGGATTCAGTGTCATTGTGCTTGAAAAAGGTAAAAATTATAGAGAAGAAGATTTCAACAAAGATGAGTTGGCGGTTTGTCGTCGTGATTTTTTCACTCCGAATTTAGCGGATGAGCAACATGTTA
>JAUSKV010000252.1 GCA_030646745.1 Sulfurimonas sp.
GCAGCGTTAGGAATATCAATAATTATTAATATTTTTTTAAAACAATTTGGAATTTCTCAGATTATAGGGTATATATTCACCGGCATAATAATAGCCTACACTTTCGAATTAAGAGCTATAAGTGATTCACATGCACTTGGGCTTGTCGGTGAATTTGGAATAGTATTTTTGATGTTCACCATCGGTCTTGAAATATCTTTAGCAAAGATGGGAAGCATGAAAAAAGAGATATTCGGTAATGGACTTATGCAGGTTATTTTTGCTGCTCTCGTTATTTATGCCATCAGCCACTATTTCTTTAATCTTGATTTAAAATCTTCTTTGATTATCTCTTTTGCATTTTCACTCTCTTCTACGGCGGTTGTTTTAAGCTATCTGAAAAGTTCAAAAGAGATACACACACCCTATGGACAAAAAGCGACAGGAATACTAATATTTCAAGATATAGCGGTTATTCCTATTTTAATTCTTTTAACTTTTTTGGCAAGTGAAGGAAATGAGAGTGTTTTTGTTCTTTTGCAAGATACGGTAGTAAGTGCTATTTTTGCATTTGGTCTTCTGTTTATTGTTGGAAAAAAGCTTATGACTTGGCTTTTACACTTCTCTGCCTCATCGGAGCTTGACGAACTTTTTATGGGTTCAGTTCTATTTATTGTAGTTAGTGCCTCTCTTTTGGCACATTACATGGGGTTTAGTTACTCACTGGGTGCTTTTGTTGCCGGCATGATTATAGCTGAGACAAAGTACCATCACAGAGTGGAATCAGATATCGCACCCTTTAAAGATTTACTCCTTGGCACCTTCTTTGTTGTTGTTGGAATGAAGATTGATGTAGCACTTTTTGTAGAAAAATTTGCACTTATAGTTTGGTTGTTTGTAATTGTGCTTGTTTTAAAAACAGCGATTATTTACGCAATTTTAAGATTATCATCTTCTCATCCTGTCTCTTTTAAAGCGGCATTAGCACTCTCTCAAGTTGGAGAATTTTCGTTTGTGATATTTGCGGTTGCAAGTGCGGATGGTTCGCTCAATAGTCATTTAACACAATTATTGGTTCTAGTCGTTATTCTATCTATGATTGTTACACCATTTTTTATCAGCAAAATTAGTACTTTTGTTGAATTCTTTACAAAAGAAAAAGAGGATGATTCAGACATGTCAGCCTTGCAAAGCAGAAAAAATCATGTAATTGTCTGTGGATACAGTATAGTAGGAAAATTTGTAACAAAAGAGTTGGATAAAATAGATGCTCCCTATGTAATCGTAGATAATTCATATAAGCATGTTAAAGAGGCTCTCAATGATGGTATGGAAGCTTATTTAGGAGATGCGTCAAAACACTCTATTTTAAATGCTTTACATGTAGAAAAAGCAGCTGCCGTTATAGTTACTCTTGACAACTTAGAAAAAAAGAGATTGATTTGTGAAGCTGTTTTACAATATTCTAAAGATGTAAATTTGATTGTAAAAGTTGTCTCTTTAGAAGAGAAAGAGAAATTAGCAGATTTAAATATTTCTATTATTGTTGATGGAAAAGCTGAAGTAGCAAGAGTTTTAGTTGAGAGTATGAGGACATGTGAATTAAAGAGTCATTAATTTTGTTTTATTAAATAGATGGTAGAATGCAACTACAATTGTTATTTTAAAATATGAAGGATTTGAAATGAGTTTTTCAATTAACACAAATGTGGCATCCATGAATGCTAATCTAAATTCAAACTCTGCAAGTGGTGGAATCAGCAAAAATCTATCGGCTCTTGCTTCCGGCTCTAAGCTAAGCAGTGCTTCTTATAATATTTCAGGGCTTGGTATTGCTGACAAGCTTTCATCTTATATTTCCGACTTGGGTCAGGCTATCATGAATGCGAATGAGAGTGTCGGCATGCTTCAAGTTGCAGACGGAGCACTTCAAGGATATCGCGACAATTTGGATAGAGTTAGAGTCTTGACTCTGCAAGCTTCAAATGATACGATGAGTTCAGATGATAAAGCAATTATTCAAAAAGAGATAGATGGCTTGTTAAAATCATCAGATGACATAGCGGAATCTACGAAGTACAATGGCATGAAGCTACTTGACGGAACCGGTGGAAGTTTTGGAAATGGTACATTTGTCACGCAAACCGGTGCAGATGGTGGAGCAACCCAAAGTGTAACAATCGGTAACACTAAAGTCTCTTCCCTTGTTGGAAGTATAGATGTTATGACACAGGTTGGTGCTTTGAGTGCAATGGATACTATTGATAGTGCTATGAGTAAAATAGGTGATATTCGTTCTACTCTAGGCGCATCACAAAATCAGCTTGAGTCAACTATTAGAAATATATCTGTAACGCACATTAATTTAGCTTCAGCTGAGTCTCAAATGAGAGATGTTGATTTTGCAGCGGAGAGCGCTAATTTTTCACGACAAAATATTATGAATCAAATTGGCTCTTTTGCACAGAGCCAAGCGAATGCAGGAGCTTCAAATGTTGCAGGTTTGTTGCAATAGAGAGTAAAGAAATTTTATTATCTGTGCTATACACTCAAACGAACGCGTCCGTTTGAGTGGCTGCTGCAGATGTCCCTACAACCTCCTAAAGCTACGAAAACAAGAGAATCGCTTTTCGCAAAGCGAAAATGTTTCTTTAGTAAAACTTTGTTTTTCGAGAATGACAGGGTGTTTTATACGATTTAATTTCCTCTCGAGCCTGGTTTTATTGCTTCGTTTCCATCTTTGCAAAGCGGGCAGTTGTCAGGAGAGTGTATCTCAAATGTAAAGTCGGCTAATGCAAAAAATGGAATGTTTTGAGGCAGTTTACAGTTAGGTTTGGTTGTAACATCACTATTTTCGCGTTTACAAAAACCACGATTTGCTAGTGCAGCAACAGCGACAATCTCGCCACCAAGACTCTTAACTACTTCTCCAGCCTCCATGGCAGAGCCTCCAGTTGTGATAATATCTTCACATAACAATACCCTTTCACCTTGAGTTACTTCAAAACCTCGACGAATACTCATTTTACCATCAACTCTTTCTGCAAAGATGTATCGACAATCAAGTGCTTGAGCAAGTGCAAAACCTGCAATTAGACCACCAAGCGCAGGAGCACAAACGGTGTCAATTTTAACTCCGCTTGCTCTGATTTGCTTTGCAAGTTCATCTGCAAGCAGTTTTGCTGTTCTAGGATTTTCTAATACCTTTGCAGACTGTAGATAAAATTGTGAATGATTTCCAGAACTTAGTTTAAAATGCCCCTCTAAAAGAGCATTTGCATCCATATATATTTTCTTAATATCCATCTAAATTCCTAATGTTAATATTTTAATATAGAACACCTTTGGTGTATAAGCACTTCCACTAGGAAGAACTTCGGGTTAAAATGGTCAAAGGACTATTTTAATTGGCGTGATGCATAGTGGTTTATACCTTTAAAATTTCTACTTCTTTGTCCTTTAGAATTTGCTCAACATTTGCCGAATATTTATCTGTGATTTTTTGAATAGCTTCCTGAGCGGATTTTGACTCATCTGCCGTTATTAGTTTATCTTTTTCAAGTTTTTTAATTTTGTCGTTTGCATTTTTTCTATCATTTCTAAGAGAAACTTTTGCATGTTCACCCATTCCTTTCATCTGTTTTACAGACTCCTGTCTCTGTTCTACAGTCATAGCAGGAAAAAATAGTTTGATTTGTACACCGTCATTGTTTGGATTTGCTCCAACATTTGCTTTAGAGATAGCACTGTCAATAGCCGATAAAAGGTTTTTTTCCCAAGGATTGATTACAATTGTGGTAGCATCAGTCGCTATAATTGAACCTACTTGGTCAAGGGCAGTTAAGGTACCGTAATAATCAATTTTTACATTGTCTAAAACTGAAGTTGTAATCTTTCCGGTTCTAAGTGTTTTAAAGTCTCTTAACATGTGGTTTATGCTTAACTGCATCTTTGTTTCGCATTCGCTATATATTTCATTGAGCATTTTGTTTCCTTGTGTAAATAATGGCGTAATTGTAGCAAGAAATATTTTAAATGATATAAAAGTGGTACTGTTGATGTTTTATGAGGAGGATAAGAGATAGTTGCAGAGAATGCAACTATTTTGTACTGTTTTGTTCGCTTTGTTGAATCGGTGCTACAACAGTAGCTGCAGGTGCAACTACATTTGTTGTTTCTACAAGAGCATCAACTACTGATACATTTTTTGATTGTGAATAGAGGTACCCTAAAACAACAGTATTTACAACAAATAGGAAGCCTATTATAAAAGTAGCCTTTGCTAAAAAACTAGCTGGACCTTTTGCTCCAAAAACAGACTCATTTGAGCCACTATATGCGCCAAGACCTATGCTTGAGCTTTTTTGTAGTAGTACTGCTATCACGATGAATACAACTAAAACAATTTGTACGATAAGTAAAAAACTAGTTGTCATTTATTAATTCCTAAATATAAAAAGTTGCGAATTATATCTAAAAAAGTTAAGATTACAAACTAGGGTATAATTTTAGAAAGATAGCGTATCGTTGGTTGTAAATAAAATGAAAATAAGTTCAGAATTCTCTAGGTATGCCACTTTGTATGGTTCCAATAATATAATACAAAATAAAGTTGTAAAAAAATTACTTCAAAAAGTAACATATAAACCTCAATATATCTTAGACTTAGGTTGTGGTAGCGGGGCTTTGTGTAAAAGTATTGAGTGGAATTATCAATACTTTTGTGGAGTTGATTTTTCGTTGGCCATGTTAGAACTACACCCAAAATTAGACAATATTGGAAGTATTTATGGTGATTTTAATGATGAAACGACTTTCCAAACTCTTTTAAAAAAAAGATTTGACGCTATTCTTTCAGCCTCAGCCTTGCAGTGGGCAGAGAATTTGGAAAATGTATTTAAAAATATTAAACTTTTTAATGCTCCTGTGGCTTTGGCAATTTTTACTTCAAATACTTTTAAAACATTGAATGAAACGGCACTATTAAAGCCACTGCTTAGAACAGTAAATGAAGTTTATGAGCTTCAAAAAAAGTATTTTGATGCAGATTTTGAGATAGTTGATTATAAGTTGGAGTTTGAATCAACAAGAGAGATGTTTAAGTATATAAAACAGAGTGGTGTCAGCGGTTCAAGAAAAGTTTTAAATTACAAGCAGATGAAGCAGTTAATGAATGAATATCCGATTAACTATTTAGAGTTCGAGGTTGTGTTTATTACTTCTAAAGCATTACAGCTAAATGCTTGATGCAGAACCCAGCACTACCTCTTTTTCAAGAGTATAAAGTTCATATCTTATAAATTTG
>JAUSKV010000314.1 GCA_030646745.1 Sulfurimonas sp.
TTGAATATTTTTGGAATCTATTACAGCTTCAGCTCGCATACGGATGGATTGTTTATTTATCTTTTTATGAATCATTCTTTAGCTTTCTTTAGTAGGCGTTCAGTTGTTGCAATCGCATATATATTGTCATCATTATCTTTCAAAGCGCTAGAAATAATATGGACTTCAACAATAGCACCGTCTTTACATAAACGCTTTGTTTTATAAGCTTCTAAAACTGTTGAAGCACTAAGCTCGCGAATTTTATTAGCCTCTTTTTCATAAAGTTCTAGAGGTATTCTCTCCTTAGCATGCATATTAAGTGCTTCATCTTCACTCCAACCATAAAGTTTTTGGGCTCCGGGGTTCCAAGCAATAATTTTTCCGTTTAACTCCTCAACGGTTATAGCATCACTGGAGTCTCTTACAACCGTTGCCAAACGAGAGAGTTTATTGGCTTTTTTTAACTCTTCTCTAGTATTACGCATTTCTGTTATATCAATAAAAGACACAACTGCTCCTTCAATGACATTCTCCAATGTACGGTAAGGTTGTATCTTCATCATATATGTTTTATCATCGATGGTTGTTACTTCCAGCGCCTTATTGACAAGAGTATCAAGAACAGTTTGAATATCAGCAGCCAAACTATTATAACCAACTATTTTTGAAGCAATATCTTCAACTGATCTTCCTATATCACTTAAAATCAGGTTAATAATGCGAGTAACCGCCGGAGTAAAGCGTAATATTCTGAGCCTATGATCAACAAAAAAAGTTCCTATCCCTGTGCCTGATAAAAGGTTGTTTATATCGTTATTAGAGCGTGATAAGTCCATTACTTTCATATTTAATTCAGAGTTAACCGTTGAGAGCTCTTCATTGACGGACTGCAACTCCTCTTTTGAAGTTTCAAGTTCTTCGTTTGTAGATTGAAACTCCTCAATTATGGATTGTATCTCTTCGTTATATGACTTTAATTCTTCATTTGAAATTTCTAGCTGATTATTTGCGTCTTGCAAAAACTCTTTTTGAAGTTGTAACTCTTTCTTGAGTTCTTTTATTTGTAACTTTTCATTTGATAATGTTTGGTCAATAGTTGAAGATACATTTTCTACTAATTGTTTTTTTTCTATACACAAATCTTGTTCTAGAAGAATAAGATACAAAGACTGTTCCGAATTTAGGCTGGAATCAAAAGTAACTGCACGTATAGTGAGATTTGTAATTGTGAAATGGTTATTCTTCTTAACTTTCAGTCCATATACGCGCACAATTTGTTTATTGATTTTTGCTTTATGAAACGCTATTGTCAAATCAGTCACTAAACCCTCTCGAGCCATTTTTAAAATATTGCTTTTATTAATATCTCCTGAGGGTAATTTCAAATACATATCCATTTCACCATAAAGATACAAAATGTTTCCTTGATCATTCACCAATGCCGCTGCCGGAGCAATCTGCTCAAGTATCGCATTTTCAATTAATTCACCAAGCGGCAACTTTACGCTAGGAATTAATTTGTGTGCAAGTTCTGTGGATTTATAAAATTGACTCATTGAAGTAAACTGATTTATCATTCTTCGTCTTGTGCTATCAAAATTTTTTTTACATTGAAACAATTTTGATTGTGAATCTAAAACAGTATAAAGATTTGTCAGCTCGCCTAAAGTTTCTGAACTTCCAAGAAGCAGTACTCCATCCATATTGAGTGCATAATGAAAGTTGAAGATAAGCTTTTGTTGTAATTCAACATTCATATAAATCAGAAGATTGCGACAACTTATTAAATCAAGTCTTGAAAACGGAGGGTCTTTCACAACATCATGTAATGAAAATACAAGCATATCGCGTATATTTTTATGTATGATGTAATTATCAGAGTTTTTAATAAAATAATGTTTTAGTCTAGCCTGTGAGATATTTGTAGCTATGCCTAAAGGATAAATCCCCGCTCTTGCTGTTGCAATTGCACTCGCATCTATATCTGTAGCAAATATTTGTACGGTGAAAAACTGTTTAATCTTTTGCATATACTCCGCAATTAGGATGGCTATAGAGTATGCTTCTTCACCCGTAGAGCATCCGGGAATCCATATTCGTATTGAATCACTAGAAGATTTTTCTGAAAATAGTTTTGGAATTGCATTTTTTTCTAAGGATAAAAAAACTTCCTTGTCACGAAAAAAACTAGTGACCCCTATAAGTAAATCAGCGAAAAGTAACTGAACTTCATTCTTATTTTCTTGCAAATATTGATAGTATTTTACTATATCATTCATATTATTGACCGCTAAACGGCGTTCTATCCTGCGTAGCATGGTGCTTTGCTTATACATAGAAAAATCATGATTTGTTTGACTTTCCAACAGTATGAATATTTTCTTAAGAGTATCATCATGCGTAATAGGACGAGCTATCGCATTGCTTTTAAAAGTACCGCTTAAATAATTCATAAGTTGCCTCGGCATCTCATTTGGGGCTAAAATATCATCTACAATTGCAGTTGCAATCGCGCTACTTGGCATTCCATCATACTCGCAAGACTCTATACTTTGAACAACTACCAATCCGCCGGCTTCTTTAATAGCTTTTATTCCCTCTGTTCCATCATGCCCTGTCCCTGAGAGGATAACGCCTATCGCATGACTCAATTGATCGTTTGCGAGAGAATGAAAAAAAAGATCGATAGGCAAATACTGCTTTCGTTCGCTTGTTGCTTCCACAAGATAAAGGACTCTGTGGGACATCCTCAAACCATACTTTGGAGGAATAATGTAAACGCAGTTAAGCTGGGCTTGCATGGCATCTTCAATTTCATAAACTTTCATACTTGTATATCTCTGTATGATTTCTGTTAAAAAACTTTTGTGATTTGGGTCTAAATGCTGAACAATTACAAAAGCCATGTTGATAAAGTTATCAGCCGGCATGCCGGAAAAAAATGACTCGAGCGCACTCAGTCCTCCGGCAGAAGCACCAATACCGACTATAAAATAATTATCGGATTTTTCATCCGTATGCAATTTTTTTGATATTTTTGTTGAAGCAGCTTTAGGTTCTTTGTTGTTTGACATGGAATCCCCTAGTGAAAATCATAGCCAAAACGACTATAACGAATCATACACTGTAAATTCCTTTAAATTCTCGAAAAACAAAGTTTTTCGTAGCTTTAGGGGGTTGTAGGGACATTTTGTCCCTGCCACTAAAGCGGACGAGTTCGTTTTAGTGCGTAACATCAGTTATATGATTTTAATCCTATAACCTTCTCCATGGTGTGTTTCTATGATGA
>JAUSKV010000267.1 GCA_030646745.1 Sulfurimonas sp.
GAGCTTACTCATGACATAATCTATCTCATCTTTTGAAAGTTTAACATTTTGTGTAGTCGAAGATATATTAATATATTTTGCTGTCCCATTTTCATCTACAGAGTCTGATATCATCTCTAAAAGTTCTTTTACATCAGCCTTTTTCTGTGCAACAACTGTAGTATTATTTTCTAAACTAGATAAAATCTCTTTTGCTTTATGAAAGTTATATATCTGCGATCTTTTAACAGCCGCGTAAGTTAAACTATCTTTTATACTTTGAAAATTTGCTGCATTTTTTCTATCTTTTTCTTCAAGTGTAGCTATCAAATTTCCAAAATTATTTTGAGCCAATTCAACACCTATATTTGAAACATTTTTAGTTATTTCAACAACTATATATGTTCCATCTGTGTATTCTTGTCTTTTTTTGGAAGAAGATTTTGAACAGTTTATGTCTTCATTACAAAGATGTTTAACATCCCTTTTATCGATACTTACTGTTTTAGTATTCGCATCATACGGCAGAGCTATTTTTTCACCGACATATTTATCTTTCCAATATAATTTAGCTTCATTCTCATCAAAAAATAGCTCATCCCAATTAACATTTTTTGTTCTATCTTCCATACGGACGAATATATAATTACCTACTTCTAAAGTAAAATGGTTCGTCTTATTAGATCCACTCTTAGAATCTAGTACCATTGTATATCGAAATTCTGTATCTGTTTGATCTCCGCTAAGTAAAGATTCTCCTATTCCGTTTAAAATTTTTAAAACAGGTGAAGAAGGAGGATAAGCTGTAGAACCTGCTTGTGCAATAGTATTCAACATCATTTTTGACTGTTTAGACTCTGTGTCTAATTCAAAAATAGCTATACGAAATGCAAAAGGTGAACCTATGTAGTTTAATGGACCATAAATCGGCATATTATTAAAATTTAAAAACTGCCCTTTATTCACATCATCAGAATAAAATACAACTCTCCCCGCTCTTGTATCTTCAAAACTCAGCTCATTACCGTTTGTCTCCTCAAATGCATTAGCTACTATAGCTATTTCTCCAATCGCCTTGCCTCTTTGTCTTGTAAACATTTCTCTCGGGCTAATCAGCTCAGAAAAGTCAGCTATATATGCCGAGCGAAGATGTAAAGAGAGAGAATCTCCAACCATAAATCTAGTATCTTTATCTTTTCTCAACGAAACATTTTTAACTGTTAGTTCTAGAAACGATGATTGTTCAGTATTACATTTAACTAATTCGTTCGTACTACTATTTTCAATAAGCGAAAGCGATGTATTCGTTCGTCTAAAATCAACCTTTCCCTCATTACGAATAGCACAACCCGAGAACATTTCTATAAAAACCAATGTAATCGCCAATAAACTTAGCTTTTTACTTATATGTTTTAACATTTTTATTTCCCCCCCCCCTTTATTTTAATAAACTCAAGAGGCACTTATTAACTACAACCAAACTAAGTGCACAACTACTTACAACCAATTACCCACAAGATAATACCCCCTCCAGTGAAAAGGTACTGTATGTATATTTTACAACTTTTTTCCACTTTTTCAACATGAAAATAAACATTCATAATAAAAGCACCTCTAAAAATCCACTTCAAATACTTAAAGGAAGCATCATAAATGCCTCTTTCGTCAATGTGCCAAGACAGCATAACAGCCGTGAGGAAACGAAACAATCAAACAGGGCAATACACCCGAAAGCTTCGAGTCGAACTCCGCCAAACATTCCCAAAAAGTCAGAAAGTAACTATTATGTAAAAGAGCCTAAAGAAAGGCAAATTGAGTGAGTTTTTTAACGCAAAACCAAAAGATTCATTCAACTTTCCTCGGATTCAAACGGATGAAAGTCAAAAAAATCTATTGGGTAAATTTAGCTAACTCCAAATGGAGTTATTAAGGGTGCCTATAACTAAATAACGGACTATTTAACTATCTGCGTTCCAACACCTGCTGAAGTGAAAAGCTCTAACAGCATGGAATGTTCTACTCTTCCATCGATGATATGTGCTTTTTGAACACCGCCTTCGATGGCTTCTAAACATGCATCCACTTTTGGTACCATTCCACCATGAATTGTTCCGTCCGCTTTAAGTGCTTCAACTTCGGCTTTTGTGAGTGTTTCTAAAAGCACTTTGTCTTTATCTAAAACACCTGCCGTATCTGTTAAAAAAATGATTTTATTTGCACCGATTGCTTTTGCAACATACGAAGCACAGAGGTCTGCGTTGATGTTGTACCCAGGATGTCCCATCTCTTCACCTGCTGCTATCGGAGCAATAACCGGAATAAATTTTTCATGGATAAGATTTGCGATAACTTCAGCTTTGACATTTGTAATATTTCCTGTAAGTCCCCATTTTGCGAACTCTTTGGCTTTTGCAGTTATAAAATGTGCATCTTTTCCGCTAATACCGATAGCTTTTGCACCGTGGGAATTAAGAAGTGAAGTGATTTCTTTGTTTATTTCACCACTGAGAACCATCTCAACGATACGCATAACCTCTTTTGAAGTGACTCTTTGCCCGTCGATAAATTTACTCTCAATGCTCAACGCTTCAAGCATTTCATTTATTTGTCTTCCGCCGCCATGGACGATAACAGGCTTGATGCCTACCAAATACATAAGTAAAATATCTTGTGCGAACTTCTCTTTGAGCTGTGGGGATTCTTGTGCTGAACCGCCGTACTTTATAACAACTATCTCATTTCTGAACTCTTTTATAAATGGTAAAGCTTCTAAGAGCGTTTTTACTGTTTCAATCTTTTTTTGCACTGTTTGCCTCTCTATATTTATTTATAATATCAAAAACTTTTTTATCCACTTCCACATGCAGGTCTAAAAGCGATAAGGGAAGATGATACGACTCTACTTTAACGAAATCTTTGTAGGTTACTAAAAGTGAATCCGAACTATCTTTGTCTAAAATTGCAGCCAACTCTTCTTTTATAAATGCGTGATGGTCTTCAAAGTAGTTTTTACTTACCACTTCCGGCAAAAACGCATCCAATCTTGAGGGTCTTGCTATGGCAGTTAAAAGCGACATTTTAGCACTTTTATTTTTAAGTTCAACTACTCTTTTAAAATCGGCTCCTTCTTGCAAAACAACCGCTTTTTTTCCATTCCAAAGTCGCTCTCTGTACGCGCCTGATGGAAGACAACTGCTATTTTTTGTTTTGACTTCTATGATAAAATCAAGTTTTTTAATGTCATGTTTTGAGTAGGCATCATCTAAAAAAACTATCTTTGCACCCAACTCTTTGGCTTTAATAATTCCCTCTTTTCTCTCTTCGCTTACTATGACTATTGCATGCGGAACTTTGTGTGCGTAAATCATCGCCTCATCCCCACTCACACTTACATCGCATAAAATCTTTTCGCCATTTTTTACCACGAAAAGTCCACGGCTCTCTCTGCCATATCCACGCAAAATTATGGCTGCATTTTCATATTCACATGCCAAGGCTGTAACCAGAGGAGTTTTTCCGCTGCCGCCCACACTGAGGTTTCCAACACTTATTATATCAATACCGAAATCTTGAGGCTTTTTTATTTTAAAACGAATATACATGATAAAACAGTAAAGATAGCTCAGAGGAAGGAGTAAAAGGGAGAGGAGTTTTTGAAATAAGTTTGGGTTGTAGAAATACTCTTCAACCCAAAAAACGAGAGCTTTTTTCAATAATTAAACTCTGGTTTTTGCTATTTTTTTGATTTTTTCACAAACATATTTAACTTCCGCATCGCTCATGCCTGCATAAAGAGGAAGAGATAAAACCTGCTGATATTTTCTGAGTGCGACAGGAAAATCATTCACACGAAGAGAATATTTTGTTTTATAATAAGCAAGAAGATGAAGAGGAATATAATGAAGCCCCGTCTCTATTCCCACATCTCTTAGCTCGACCGCAAAAGAGTCACGATTTTTATCTACTTTAATAATATAGAGAGAAAATGGATGCTCTTTGTTACTTAAATCCGGAATAGTTACATGCGAAACCGACTCGAAAGCTTCGTTATAGATTTTTGCAATTGCCTGCTGTCTTGCTATATTTTTATCTTGAGATTTTATTTGCGCTCTAATGTATGCCGCATTAAGCTCACTCATTGAGTAGTCATTCCCTATATCAACAACCTCATAAATGTACTCCAAAGAGTCTGCCTCTCTTACAATTGCATGGTTGTGCAAAAGTCTGGCTCTCTCAATAATATCTTGATTATCCGTTACCAACATGCCACCGTTGCAAACACTTTTCTTGAGGTGCGAAGAGAAGTTAAAACAGGTTATATCCGCACCGGTTGAACCGATTTTTTTACCTTTATATGTTGCTCCTAGAGCATCACATGCATCTTCTACAATCTTTACATGATAGATTTTTGCGATAGAGTAGAGTCTCTCTAAATCAACCGGATTTCC
>JAUSKV010000269.1 GCA_030646745.1 Sulfurimonas sp.
ATGGAAAAACTCTTCGGAGAACCGGCTCACTTTTATGAACCGAGGGTACTGAAAAAGATACTTGAAGAGTATGGTTTTTCTGTGGATATTGTTCATCATAAGTGGCGATATACTGTGAGTGCTTCTTTATAAAATGAACATTGGAATAGGGTGTTTTAGAATATTGCCACAGTTATGAAAAGTAGATTTTAGCTATAATTTGCTTCACTTTGAAATTTAGGAGTTTGAAAAATGGAAAGTATTATTAAAAAAAATACTATTATAAATTATTTGCAAACACATAAAGATGAGTTCAAAGAGAAGTTTCAAGTTGAACAAATAGGGCTTTTCGGTTCGTTTGCAAGAGATGAAGCGAATGAAGAGAGTGATATAGATATATTTGTAAACATGAAACCAGATTTATTTATGTTAGTTGGCTTAAAAGAAAAGATAGAAAATGATTTGCATAAAAAAGTAGATGTATTAGCAAAACATAAACATATGAAACCATTTTTACTTGAGATGATAAATAGGGATATTGTTTATGTCTGATAGTAATTTAATGGTACTTTCTACACTTGAAGATATAAAATTTTCATTAGAACTTATTTTAAAAAGATTTAAACATATAAATAGTTCTGATGATTTTATGGAAAATGAAGATAATTTAGAAAAACTAGACTCTATTGCAATGAGGCTGGTAGCCATAGGCGAGGGCTTTAAAAATATTGATAAGCTTACAAACAACTCTTTTTTAGTTCATTATAAAAGTATTGACTGGAGAGGTGTGAAAGGAATTAGGGATGTACTTTCGCATCACTATTTTGATATTAATGCAGAAGTAATTTATGATTTGTGTGACAAAAATTTAGGTGAGCTTTTGAGTGTAGTGAATTTGATGATTGAAGATACAAAAAAATAGTTTTAAATAAAAGGAATTTAGTGATAAAAGAATTTGAATTTATTAGACCATTGAATACTCTGGTATCTGAAGAAGAAATAATTTCAGATTTAAAGTCTGTCGCTAAGCAGTTGGGAAAAGAGACTGTTACTCAATCAGCATATGGTAAACTTGGAAAATATGATTGCACAACAGTAAGTCGTAAATTTGGTACATGGAATAAAGCTTTAAAAATTGCCAATCTTTCTTTCTCAAATGAAGTTAATATTTCTGATGAGCGTTTATATGAAAATATTTTAAATATTTGGCAACATTTTGGTCGTCAACCTAGGCGTAGAGATTTAACTTCTGAAATATCAGAATTTTCACAAGGTCCTTATAACCGTAGTTTTAAAACATGGACTAATGCTCTGCAAAGTTTTGTTGATTATGCAAACGGTGAAGATTTAAAGATGCCAAATACAAATGAGAACAATATTGATAATAAGAGATCAAAAACAACAGGACGAGATCCATCTTTAAGATTACGATATAGAGTTTTACAAAGAGATTATTTTACTTGTAAGCAATGTGGTGCAAGTCCATCTAAAAATCCAAATGTAGTATTACATATTGACCATATTATTCCATGGAGTAAAAATGGAGAAACAGTGTTAGAAAATTTACAAACTCTTTGTTCAAATTGTAATTTAGGCAAAAGCAACTTATAAAATAATAGATAAAAATAAAGGAAAAAGTTATTTGAAAAATGAGAGTACTGCAATCGCAATCGGCGGTTTTGATGGGATGCATATCGGGCATCAGCATCTTTTTAATGCTTTGGGTACAAATGGAACGATAGTCGTTATTGAGACGGGGTATGCGAACCTTACACCTAAAAATGAGAGAGAAAAATTTTCACATTATCCTCTCATGTATATAGATTTGGATGCTATTCGTCATCTCAGCGGTGAAGAGTTTATCACACTTTTAAAAGAGAAATTTCCTAAACTCCAAAAGATAGTTGTCGGGTATGATTTTCACTTTGGTAAAAACAGAAAATACTCGTTTCACGAGTTGAAAACACTTTTTGATGGCGAGGTTGTGGTCATTGATGAGGTGACACATGAAGGCGATTCTGTGCATTCGCACAAAATCAGAGCCAAACTTCAGATAGGCGATATCAAAGGTGCAAATGCATTTTTAGGGCATAACTACACCATTCGAGGTGAACATATTGCAGGGCAGGGCATCGGTAAAAAGGAGTTGGTGGCGACTATCAACATCACGGCATGTGGATATTTAATACCAAAAGAGGGAGTTTATGCGACGCTCACCCGTATAGATGATGAAGAACATTATCATCCATCCGTCTCATTTGTCGGTCATAGAGTGACAACGGATGGTTCATTTGCCATTGAGAGTCACATACTTGACGGCGAAGTGTTATGTAAAGATAGGGCGAGCATCAGTTTCGTCTCTTACATACGAGGCAATGAAAAATTTGAGTCATTAGCAGAGTTAAAAAAGGCTATACAAAAAGATATAGCTATCGCGTCCAAAGAGCTGAAGCTCTTACAACTGTAAAGAGAGAATTATGAAAGAAAGAGAATATTTACAAGATAACAAACCGATTTATTTTGATTTTGTGCAAACACAAAAAGATTTTATAGTTGATGAGATTCCGCTTGCAGAGTTTAGAGGAAATGGAAACTTTTTGGTTTTGCATGTAAAAAAAATAGAACTCACCACTTGGGATATGATAGCAATTTTTGCAGAGTTTTTAAAGATACCTGCTGAGAAGATAGGCTATGCGGGGCTTAAAGATAAACATGCAACCACAACACAATATATTTCTGTAGAAGCAAAATATGAAAACAGTTTTAAAAAATTTAAACATCCACAGATAAAAATACTAAAAACAACGAGACACACACACTCCATCCGAATGGGTGATTTGGCTGGAAATAAGTTTAGTATAAATCTCTTTGATATTGATGATATAAAAGCCGGACAGATTGAAAAGTTGGCTAGAAAAGCTGAGAAATTTGGGATTCCGAACTACTTTGGGTATCAAAGATTTGGGCGAGATAACGATTCGATTGAACAGGCAAAAGAGATGATTGCAGGAGATTTGTACATTAAAGATGCAAAGCTCAAAAAGTTTTTGATTTCTGTCTATCAAAGCGTGCGTTTTAATGAGTGGCTCAAAGAGAGAGTGCTTTTGAGCCGTGAAAAAAATGGGGGCAATTTTATGTTGCTGGAGGGTGATGTTTACCTCTCACATGAGGGCAAACTTTTTACTCCGAAAAACATACCTACAAAAGATTTTGAGGATAATAAAGTAGTCCCGACAGGTCTTCTTTGCGGCAGAGATGTTTATCGTGCGCGTGACGTGGCAAGAGAGATAGAAGAGAAATATGATGATGAATTTTTGTATGAAAAGGGTTTAAGAAGAGAGGCTTTAGTGTTTCCTCATTCTGTAGAACTAAAGTACAACAAAAATTTTGGTCTTATGAATATCAGCTTTAAACTTCCTAAAGGTGCGTATGCCACAGTATTTTTAGAGAGCATTGCAAACAGAAATTTCACTGCTAAAGATGTAAAATTAAAATAATTTAAAAAAATTTGCTCAATATTATAAAAGTTTAATGAAGCTTTGACTATAATCTCGCAACTTTTTAAGACAAGGGAGCACGCCTATGGGTGAATTGTTTACTTTTTTCGGAGTATTTTCTCACGATAAAACTTTTATTTATGTAACGCACATGTTACTATCTGCGGGCATCGCTTTGATGCTTGTTAAAATAGCTATGTCGAACCTTCAACTTGTTCCAAGAGGAACTCAAAATGTGATGGAAGCATACATTTCAGGTGTTCTTAAAATGGGAACGGATGTAATGGGTCAAGAGCCTGCACGCCGTTACCTTCCACTTGTAGCAACAATCGGTCTTTTTGTAGGAATTGCAAACTTAATCGGTGTAATTCCAGGGTTTGAAGCACCAACAGCATTTTTAGAGATGCCACTTACACTTGCTTTAGTTGTATTTGTTTACTACAATTTTGAGGGTATTCGTCGTCAAGGTATCGTGAAGTATTTCAAACACTTTTTAGGACCTGTTTGGTGGTTGTATTGGTTAATGTTCCCAATCGAAATCGTATCTCACTTTTCTCGTTTAATCTCTCTTAGCTTCCGTCTTTTTGGAAATGTTAAGGGTGACGATATGTTCTTGATGGTAATCTTGATGCTTGCTCCTTGGGTTTTACCGATGGTTCCTTTTGCTCTTCTTACTTTCATGGCATTCTTACAAGCTTTCATTTTCATGATGCTTACTTATGTTTACCTTGGTGGCGCAATCGCTGTTGACGAACACTAGTAGTTTCCTATGCAAAAAGATATATTCGACAGAATTATAGGCTTTTTGCTTGGAGCTTCATGGGGTATCGTTATTTTTGGTACCCTTATAGTTTTCAATATATTCCTTCCCCTCGGCATCAGCCTATCTCTCTTTGCAATAACTCTTTATATTGTAATTTCGCTTTTTCTTATTTTGGCTCTTGACGCTTTTTCTGTCAATAAGCAGAGATTGGCAGAAGCACAAAAACAGACAAAACTTCTGGAAAAAATTTACTCAAAACATACAAAATAGTCTTGATGAAAAAAACTGTTTCAATCCTATTTACTTTTGTGCTAGCTCTTCTTTATGTTCTTTTTGAAGAGGATATTTCATTGCAAAAACTCTCAACAACAAACCATAATGAGAAATACTACCAGACTAAAATGTGTAATGCACTCGGCGGTGACATGGAAGTTGTTTTGGAAGATAAAGCAAGGATTGACTGTTTAACTTTAGAATACGCAATCGAAGTTGACTTTGCCAAAAAATGGGCAGAGGGCATCGGTCAAACACTCTACTATGCACAGATGAGCGGCAAAAAACCGGCCGTTGGACTTATCTGTGGTGCGGATGATAAAAAGTTTATTAGCAGACTCGAAACAGTTGCAAAAAAGCATAATATCAAAGTTATAATCATTGATGAAGAGTAGAACAACTTTCTACATGCTAAGTTCTCTTGAGTCTAAAAGCTTTATATAATTTTATTTTATGTAGAATCGTTGCATGAGATTAACTGAATTTGAAAAAAACTCCATCATAAAACACTTTACTTCTTTCTTTCCGCATGCTAAGATTTATCTGTTTGGAAGCAGGGTAGATGACACAAAAAAAGGTGGCGATATAGACCTCTACATTGAGACCAAAAGTGATGAATACAGCTACGCAAAACTTTTGGAGTTTAATGCTGCTGTGCAACAAGAGATAGGCGAACAGAAGATAGATATCGTGGTCAATAAAATAGATAAAAATGTAGAAAAGCCAATCTATGTAAATGCAA